>CBHWBX010000317.1:0-5620 GCA_966111935.1 uncultured Gemmatimonadaceae bacterium | reverse complement strand
CTTGCCAGTCGCCTCTGCGGTTTCGCCCTTTATCAGTCCAAAAGCCGACAGACAGCGCACGCACGCCTCATAACTTCCGGTTAGCTCGACATCCGGAGAGCTCGATGTTTCACAAGATTCTCGTCCCGCTCGATCGCTCCGAGCTCGCTGAGCAGGCGATCGGCCAGGCGGCGTCGATCGCGCGTGCGGCGTCGGCGTCACTCGAGCTCGTGGTCGTGCACGAGCCGCTTCCCGTCGGCGGATTCGCCGACGTGCCGTGGGGGCCGGACCAGGGCCTCGATGTGCGCGCGTACCTCGCCGAGCTCGGCGACGAGATCCGCGAGGGCGCGGGCATCGAGGTTACGCAGACGGTGCTCGACGGCGATCCCGTCGAGTCGCTCACGCGCCACATCTGGGACGCCGGGGTCGACCTCGTCGTGATGACGACGCACGGGCGCACTGGCGTGAGTCGCGCCTGGTTCGGCAGCGTCGCCGATGGACTGGTCCGCCACGCATCCGTCCCGATCCTCATGCTCCGTCCTGCCGGACACGGCGCGCTGCGCTCGAAGCATCAACATCCCTTCCGGCGCATCGTCGTTCCGCTCGACCGCTCGGCGTCGTCGACGGACATCCTTGCTCCCGCCGCGGGGCTCGCGCGCGCGACCGGCGCCCATCTCTTTCTGATCTCCGTCGTTCAGCCGACGCCGATCATCACGCCGGAAGCGACCGGCCCGTACTCGCTTCCGACGGTACTCGTCGACGACGCCGCGACGAAGAGCCTCGCCGACGAAGCGAAGGGCGAGCTCGACGCCGTCGTGCGGCGCCTGCGTGCCGAAGGGGTGCGCGACGTCGATGCGACAGTCGTGATCGACGAGCGGCCGGCGACGGCGATCGCCGATTTCGCGCGGGTGAAGAGCGCCGACCTGATCGCGATGGCGACCCGCGGGCGCGGCGCCTCGCGTGTCTTCCTCGGCAGCGTCGCCGACGGCGTGCTGCGCGCGACGCGATTGCCGGTGCTTCTCGAGCATCCACTGTCCGTCCGAAACCGCTCGGCGGTCGTCGGACCTCCTGCGGGCGGGTAGCTTTCAGACATCCCGACATAGGATGAGCGAATGACGGTGCCCGCGACGTCGCACAAGAACGCTCCGCACCTCGCCTCGCCGGAGGCGAACCCTTCCTTCACGAAGGGCGTTTTCCTCGGAGAGATCCGCGAGGATCTCGTCTTCCCATTCCCGACGCTCTCCGGCGAAGAGCGCGAGTCGCTGCGCATGATCCTCGACTCGCTGCGCTCCTACGCCGCCGAGCGCGTCGACAGCGCCCGCTTCGACCATGAAGGCCAGTTCCCCGACGGTGTCCGCCAGGGGCTGCACGAGCTTGGCGTGATGGGACTGAGCATCCCCGAGGACTACGGCGGCTTCGGCGCGTCGTCGAAGGTCTACAATCGTGTGTTCGCCGAGATCGGCGGCATCGATCCGGCGCTCTGCGTCTACTTCGGCGCACATCAGTCGATCGGATGCAAGGGCATCGTCCTCTTCGGCACCGAGGCGCAGAAGCAGAAGTACCTCCCGGGCTGCGCATCCGGCGATCTCGTCGCGGCCTTCTGTCTGACCGAGCCCGGATCGGGATCGGACGCGCAGGCGATGAAGACGCACGCCGTGCTGAGCGAGGACGGTTCGCACTACCTGCTCAGCGGAACGAAGATCTGGATCTCGAACGCCGGCTACGCCGATCTCTTCACCGTCTTCGCGAAGGTGACGGTGGACGTCGACGGCAAGATGAAGGAGCGCGTCACCGCGTTCATCGTCGACGCACACGCGCCGGGGGTCACGCTCGGCAAGCGCGAAGAGAAGATGGGGATCAAGGCATCGGACACGCGCGCCGTCTTCTTCGACAAGGTCCGCGTGCCAGTCGAGGATCGGCTCGGCGACGTCGGGCAGGGCTTCCGCATCGCGCTCGAAGTGTTGAACTCGGGACGGCTCGGTCTCGCGTCGGCGTCGGCGCGCGGAACGCGGGTGATCATGGCACACGCGCTCGCCTACGCGAAGGAGCGCGAGCAGTTCGGGCGGCCGATCGGCTCGTTCGAGATGATCCAGCGCAAGATCGCGACGAACGCCGCCGAGACCTACGCGGCGGAAGCGGGCGTGATGGTCGCGGCGGGCATGGTCGACCGCGGCGGCGTCGACTTCTCGCTCGAGACGGCGGCGTGCAAGATCTTCGCGTCGGAGCTCGCCTTCCGCGCGTCGAACGACGCATTGCAGATCGCCGGCGGCATCGGTTACTCGAAGGAATATGCGTACGAGCAGGCGGTGCGCGACTCGCGGATCAATCTCATCTTCGAGGGAACGAACGAGATCCTGCGCGCGCTGATCGCACTCATGGGGCTGCAGCAGCCCGGCGAGCGGCTCAAGAAGCTCGGCGCCGCGTTCAAGGATCCGATCCACTCGCTCGGCGCGATCGGGTCGTTCATCGCCGACCGCGCGAAGCGCACGATCACCAAACCGACGTTCACGAGCGTTCACCCCGCACTGAACGATGAAGCGGACCTGGTGGCGACGCTCGTGCACGATCTCGCGCTCGCCGTCGAGAACGCGGTGATGTCGCAGGGCAGGGACATCGTAGAGAAGCAGTTCATCCAGGAGCGCATGGCAAACGCGGCGATCGACATCTTCCTCGCGACCGCCGTGCTGTCGCGGACGACGTGGGAGATCGAACAGGCCGGCGGCGAGGCCGGCGCCGAAGCGTCGCTCGACTGTGCGCGCATCTTCGTGCCGATGGCGTACCGCCGCGCGCGGCGCAATATCCGCGCGATCAGCCGCAATCAGGATGCGCGCCTCAAGGCGATCGCGTCGCGCGCGCTCGAGGCGGGCGAGCTCGATCCACCGGCGCCGACCGACCGTTGACCGACCATTGAACGTCCCGAGCCCGACGCCGACGCGTCGGGCTCGTCGTTTCTCCTCCACGCGCCGCGGCGATTTCCCGACAGAACGCGCGAGAAGTCGCCGACGGCGCGAGACTTTCGAAGGGATGATGTTGGGAGAGCCCTCAGGAGGAGAGATGAAAGTCATGCAGAGGCTCGCGTCGCTCTCTACCGCGCCGCTCGTCGGGTTGGGCGCGAGCGCGGCGTCACCCATCGTCATCGCGACCGACGGTCGTACGCAGTCGGACGGCGCGCTCATGCTCGGCGGCACGCTCGCCGAAGAAGCGCGCGCGGTCAGAGTCGTCACGGTGCTCAAACCCATGCCCGTGATGGCCGAATCGCAGCTCTCGATCACGCTGGAGATCGAGGACGCCCGGCGCGCCGACCTTCGATTCAACGTGCAGGAGCAGGTCGCGCGCGCGTGGAGCGACGGCGTCGCCGTCGAGGTCTTCGACGGCGATCCGGCGATGGTCGCGACCCGTCTTGCGCGCGAGACGAATGCCCGGATGATCGTCTGCGGCATCGGCCGCCATCTCATCCACGACCGACTGTTCGGCGACGAGACCGCGCTTCGACTGATGCGCTCGGCCGAAGTGCCGGTGCTCGCCGCGGCCGCGACGGCGACCGGCGCACCGGAGTGCATCGTCGTCGCGATGGACTTCAGCAACAGCAGCCGCCGCGCGGCGCGCCTCGCTCTTGCGATGGCCGCGCCGGGCGCGTCGATCCATCTCGTGCACGTGATGGCGCGCGAGAACGCATCGGCTGAGCTCGAAGGGTGGGGCGTCACGGCGGCCGAGCAGGCGAAAGCGGCGCTGCGATCGATCTGCGAGCAGCTGCGCGTCCCGCCGGAGATCGACGTCGAGCCGGTGCTGCTCACCGGCGATCCGGCGACGGAGTTGCTCGCGTACGCATCGAGTCTGCGCGCCGATCTGATCGCGATGGGAACGCACGGACATGGATTCATCACGCGCATGCTCATCGGCAGCGTGACGACTCGCGTGGTGCGTGGCGCGAACTGCAGCGTGTTGTCTGCACCGATCCGGCTCGAGGCATGCGGCGGCGCGTGACGGTCGGCACCGTCGCTCGCGTGCTCTCGAGTCCGGAGGGCCGCTGAATGCCGCGCGGCTACGCCTGGCCGCTGCTCACGCTGCTGTTCCTCTTCATCGGCGGCGTGATCGCGATCGCCGACCCGGCGCTCGCGCAGCGCGTGTGGATGTTCGGTCTCGTCATCACCGGCGCGCCGGTGGTGTTCCGGACGGCGCGCGGAATCCTGCACGGACGGTTCGCGACCGACATCGTCGCGTCGCTCTCGATCGTCACCGCGGCGGCGTTCGTGCAGCCGCTTGCCGGTCTCGTGATCGTGCTCATGCAGACCGGCGGCGAGGCGCTCGAGCGGTATGCCGAGGGACGTGCGTCCGCGGCGGTGCGCGAGCTCGAGGCGGCGGCGCCGCGCATCGCACACGTCGAGCACGACGGACGGATCGACGACGTCGACGTGATGAGCGTCGCCATCGGGGACATCCTCCTGCTGCGTCCCGGAGAGCTCGTGCCGTGCGACGGCATCGTCCTCGACGGGGACTCCGACGTCGATACGTCATCGATCACCGGCGAGCCGCTGCCGCTCCACGCGAAGGCCGGCGCGTGCGTCTCGAGCGGCATGGCGAATGGACGTGGATCGTTCCGGATGCGCGCCACCGCGCCGGCGTCGGAAAGCCGGTATGCGCGGATCGTCCAGCTCGTGCGCGAGGCGCAGGAGAGCAAGGCGCCGTTGCAGCGCGTCGCCGACCGCTACGCCGTCTGGTTCACGCCGCTGACCATCCTCGTCGCGATCGTCGCCGTCGCGATCTCCAACGATCGCATGCGCGCGCTCGCCGTGCTCGTCGTCGCGACGCCCTGTCCCCTCATTCTTGCGACGCCGGTCGCGATCATCGGCGGGATCAACCGCGCCGCGCGGCGGTTCATCGTCATTCGACATGGCGGCGCGCTCGAGCAGCTCGCCCTCGTCGACACGGTCGTCTTCGACAAGACGGGGACGCTCACGATCGGCAAGCCGCGCCTCGTCGCGATGCACGTCGCACCGGGGTTCGATCGCGCCGACGTCCTGCGCGCGGCCGCGTCCGTCGAAGAACGATCGAGCCATCTCCTCGCCCGCGTCCTCGTCGACGCCGTGAAGGACGAATACCTCAACGTCCCGCCGAGCAGCCACCACGTCGAGATGCCGGGGCAGGGGGTCACGGGGATCGTCAACGGCCAGGAGGTCCGCGTCGGTGCACGCGGCTTCGTCCTTCCGTGGGCGACCGACGGCGTCGAGACGGCGGCCAAGCTCCAGGGGAGCGAGGCGACACTGTGCGCCTTCGTCTCGATCGGCAGGCGCCTCGCCGCGATCCTCGAGTACGGCGACGAGATCCGTCCCGATCTGGCCGAGACGCTCACGTCGCTCGAAACCCTCGGCGTGAATCGCTTCGTGCTCCTCTCCGGCGATCACGCGCCGATCGCGCGCTCACTCGGTGCGAAGGTCGGCATCGAGGAAGCGTATGGCGACATGCTCCCCGAGGACAAGGCACGGTTCGTCGAGCGACTCCGCGCTGAAGGGCGCGTAGTGATGATGGTCGGCGACGGCGTGAACGACGCCCCGGCGCTCGCGAAGGCGGACGTCGGCGTCGCGCGCGCGGCGTACGGCGCCCGCAACGCCCCCCCACCCGCCCGCCTCCGCAATCTCGTCGA
>CBHWBX010000316.1:0-5625 GCA_966111935.1 uncultured Gemmatimonadaceae bacterium | reverse complement strand
GGCCGGGCCGGGGCTGAGCGTGGAGGCGCCGCGGATGAGATTCATGGTGGAGGTGTTGGCGACCGGCGGCTTGTCGGGCTCGTTGAGAAGCCGCTCGTGCTCGAGGAACAGATTCAGCAGGCGAGTGGAATGTGTTCGCGCGGCTCGGCCGACGTTGGCATCGGTGATGACGGCGCCGTGGTGGAGCAGATAGGCCGCAAGCTTGAGGCGCACCAGGCTCTCTGCGGGGTGATCGCAGAGAAGCGACAGCGCAGTGTCGCCGTTGGCGTCGGCCATGTTGACGTCGGCACCGTGCTCCACAAGAAAATGAATTGCACTCTTTCTGCACGGGATGAGGCGTGGGGCGTGGTGAGGCAGAGACAGACGAGGCGGTTGAGCGCGAGGCCCATGACGGCGAAGTAGTCGCCGTCGACGCGCTCGACGATCGTCGCCCCGAAGCCCTGGATGCCGTACGCGCCCGCCTTGTCCATCGGCTCGCGCGTGTCGATGTAGCGCTCGATGTCGTCGTCGCTGAGTGGACGAAAGGTCACGCCGACCTCCTCGACGTCGGAGGCGATCCGTCCCTTCCAGCGCACGGCGATGCCGGTCATCACCGTATGCGAGCGGCCGCTCAGCCGTCGCAGCATCTCGATCGCGTGCGCGCGGTCGCGCGGCTTGCCGAGCACGTCGCCGTCGACGACGACGATCGTGTCGCTGCCGATCGTCACCGCGTCGTCGTCCGCGGCGATCGCCTCGGCCTTGCCGCGCGCGAGCCGTTCGGCATGCTCGCGCGGCGTCTCACCGGCGAGGTACGATTCGTCGATGTCGGCGGGGCGCACCTCGTGAGCGATGCCCACGAGATCGAGCAGCTGGCGCCGCCGCGGCGATTGCGATGCGAGAATGACGTGCGGACGATTCATCGTTCGAGCCAGAGGGTCACGGGTCCGTCGTTCACGAGCTCCACCTGCATGTCGGCGCCGAACTCGCCAGTCTCCACCGGCACGCCGCGTTCGCGCAGCAGCGCGACGAACCGCTCGTAGAGCGGGATCGCCGTCTCCGGCCGCGCCGCGTCGACGAAGCTCGGACGCCGCCCCTTTGCCGCATCGCCGTAGAGCGTGAACTGCGACACGACGAGCAGCGCCCCGCCGACGTCGCCGAGCCCGCGATTCATCTTCCCCTCGTCGTCGGGAAAGACGCGCAGCCCGACGATCTTGTCGGCCATCCACACGAGCTGCTCCTCGGTGTCGCCGTGCGTGAGCCCGACGAGCACGAGGAAGCCGGTGCCGATTCGCCCCACGGTGCGCTCGGCGATGCGTACTTCGGCGCGGGCGACGCGTTGTAGCAGAACTCGCAAATCTCGACGGGGCTCGGGAACGGGGAACGCGGAATCAGTGCGGTGTGATTGGAGCGTGTTGATTATAATGTGTCCCATGCCCGACTTCTCGCGCCGGCAGCTCTATCGCGTCGTCTACCCGCTGAGCGAACGGCCGACCTTCGAGGTCGGGCGGTTCGTGTATGAAGTGGTGGACTGCTCGGAGCGCGGCCTGCGGTACGAGGTCAGGGATCGGCGCATGCCGGCGGTCGGCAGCGCGCTCGCGGGGCGGATCAGCTTCCGCCGCGGCGACGAGATCGAGGTGACCGGCGAGGTCATACGCGCGCACGACGGTATGGTCGTGCTGGAGCTCGACCCGGCGATCCCCTTCGCCGACATCATGGCCGAGCAGCGGTACCTGCGCATGCGCGGCTATCTGTCTCGGGACTGACGCTCCGCGAGCGAAAAACGAAAAACGCGCTGCTCGAGTGAGCAGCGCGTTTCTGTTTTGGCGATCACCCGCGAGGCGGCGATTACGCCTTCTTGACCACCTCGACCTCGATCGTGAGCTTGACGTCCTCGCTCACCATCACGCCGCCCGCTTCGAGCGCCTGGTTCCAGCCAAGGCCGAACTCGGTGCGGTTGATCTTGCCCTTCGCCTCGAAGCCCGCGCGCTCGTTGCCCCACGGGTCCTTCCCCTTGCCGGTGAAGGTGGCGTCGAGCGTGACCTCGCGCGTCTGATCGCGGATCGTCAGGTCGCCGACGACCTTGAAGTCGCCCTCGATGTCGCCGCTGACCTTCTTGCTGACGAAACGCATCGTCGGGAACGTCGCGACGTCGAAGAAGTCCGGCGAGCGGAGGTGATTGTCGCGCATCTCCTGGCGGGTGTCGATCGAGGCGACGTCGATCGTGACGTCGACCTTGCTGTTCGCCGGGGTGGCTTCATCGATCGTGACCGTACCCTCGACGGCGCCGAAGCGGCCGCGAACGGTCGAGATCATGAGGTGCTTGACCGAGAACCCGACTTCGGCGTGGGTCGCGTCGATCGTCCAGGTGGTGGCCGTGCTGGTGGGGGCGATGCTGGTCATGGGTCTATCTCCTTTGGATTGGCTGCGCTGGGTGACTGTTTCCGCAACTACTGTCTAAACACTCTTTCATATATGAATTTCTAGAGCAAAAAAACGCCCTGTGTATTACTTCAGCGCCGAGAGCAGGCGGACGAGCGCGGCCCGGTCTTCGGGCGCGACGCGCGACGCGAACTCGGCGTGCAGCTTGGCGACCTCGGCGTCTCCGCCGCGGTGGCGCTCCCGTCCGGCATAGGTGATCTCTGCCTTGACCGACCGGCGGTCGCTCGGGCAGTGCACGCGCTGGACGAGCCCTTCCGCCTCGAGGCGATCGACGAGCTGGGTCATGTTCGAGCGGACGCAGCTCAGCTTGCCGGCGAGGTCGCTGAGCGACAGCGGACGGCCAGCCGCGACGAGGGCGCTAAGGACCGCGAACTTCGGGCTGGAGAGCCCGGCGCGGTCGAGCGCCTCCTCGACCCTTGCTTCGAGGCCGTGCGCGGCCGCGAGCAGCGCGAAGATCGACTGATCTCCGGCCGGCGGTGCGTCGGCGACGCCGTTGGTCTGGTTGGCCATGCTGTCGTTCATGTATGAACTATACAGTTCATACGTGAACAAGTCAAGGGCAAGCTTCTCGCGGATTGCGCCGGAAACGCCAGACCCGCGTAACTGCCGCGTAACTGCCAAACCGCCGACCAACGCAGAGCTCGCCATGTCCAACACCGCTACCCGCAACGTTCGCCTTCTCGTCTTCGGCGCTGCCCTCCGCAAGGGCTCGCTCAACGACCGGCTCGCCGCCCAAGCCGCCCAGTGCGTCACCGCCAAGGGTGCCGTTGCCGACCTCGCCACGATGGCCGACTTCACCTGTCCGCCCTACGACGGTGACGAGGAGCGCGACGAGGGCATCCCCGGCCCCGCGAAGCTGCTCGCCGACCGCCTCCTCGCCGCCGACGGCTTCGTCATCGCCTCGCCCGAGTACAACGCGTCCATGCCCGGCATCCTCAAGAACACGATCGACTGGGTCTCGCGCCTCAAGCCGCAGCCCTTCAACGGACGCCAGGGCCTTCTCCTCTCCGCCTCGCCGTCGATGGTCGGCGGCAACCGCGGCCTCTGGGCCCTGCGCATCCCGCTCGAGCACCTCGGCGCGCGCATCTACCCGGACATGTTCTCGCTCGCCCAGGCCCACGCCGCCTTCGACGACGACGGCCGCATCGCCGACGAGATGCTCCGCAAACGCTTCGAGATGACCATCACCTGCTTCCTCGACCTCGTCGAAGCCGCCAAGCACTACCCGACGCTCAAGAAACAGTGGGTCGAGTTCCTCGGCGAACGCGCGCCCGCGCAGATCGATCGCGAACAGGAAAATCCTGTCGCCGCCTGAAGAGCAACCACTCACCGCAGAGGCGCGGAGGCGCAGAGGTCCGCAGAGAACCGCTCAACGGCGGAAGAGCAAAAGAATGAATGAAAAAGCAGAACGGCGACCCGCTCTCGGAGTCGCCGTTCCCATTTCAAGGCTGTTTCGTTTTTTCAGCGGTTCTCTGCGGCCCTCTGCGTCTCCGCGCCTCTGCGGTGAGCAGTTCAACCTCACTCGACGGTAACGGACTTGGCGAGATTCCGCGGCTGGTCCACGTTCAACCCGCGCTTCACCGCGATGTAATACGCCAGCAGCTGCAGCGGGATCACCGTCAGGATCGGATAGAGCATGTCGACGGTCTTCGGGATCCGGATCTCGTGGTCGATCAGCCCCTCGAGCGCCGGCTCGTCCTGGCTCGTGATGCAGATGATCTTCCCGCCGCGCGCCTTCACCTCCTGGATGTTCGACACGACCTTGTCGAACACCGCGTCGTGCGGCGCGATGAACACCACCGGCATCTCCGAATCGATCAGCGCGATCGGCCCATGCTTCATCTCCGCCGCCGGATAGCCCTCGGCGTGGATGTAGCTGATCTCCTTCAGCTTCAGCGCCCCTTCCAGCGCGACCGGGAAGTTGTAGCCGCGGCCGAGGTACAGGAAGTTGCTCGCGTCCTTGAACCGCTCGGCGATCTGCTCGATCTCGTCGGCGGTGTCGAGGATCGTCTTGATCTGCTCCGGCAGCGCCATCATCGCCGCGGCGATCTCGCGCCCGTGCACCACCGACATGTTCCGCAGGCGGCCGAGCTTGAGCGTGAGCAGCGCGAGCGCGATCACCTGGCTCGTGAACGCCTTCGTCGACGCGACGCCGATCTCAGGGCCGGCGTGCAGATAGATGCCGCCGTCGTCCTCGCGCGCGATCGTCGAGCCGACGACGTTCACGAGGCCGAGCGTCTTCGCGCCGCGGCGCTTCGCCTCGCGCATCGCCGCGAGCGTGTCCGCCGTCTCGCCCGATTGGGAGATCACGACGCACAGGGTCTTGTCGGTGACGATCGGATTGCGATAGCGGAACTCCGACGCGTACTCCACCTCGCAGCGAATCCGCGCCAGCTCCTCGATGTACATCTCACCGATCAAGCCGGAGTGCCAGCTCGTGCCGCACGCCGTGATGATCACCTGATCGATCGCCAGCAGATCTTCCTTCGACAGGTTGAGACCGCCGAGCTTCGAGAACCCTTCCTCGAGCACGAGGCGGCCGCGCATCGTCTCCTGGATCGTGTTCGGCTGCTCGAAGATCTCCTTGAGCATGAAATGATCGAAGCCGCCCTTCTCGATCTCGTCGAGCGACCAGTCGATCCGGCTCACGCCCTTCTTGATCCGGCGCGCATTGAGATCGAGGACCTCGTAGCCGGCCTTCGTCAGCACGCCCATCTCGCCGTCGTCCAGATACACGACCTGGCGCGTGTGCTGGAGGATCGCCGCGACGTCGCTCGCCACGTAGTACTCGTTCTCGCCCAGGCCGATGAGCAGCGGGCTGCCCTTGCGCGCGCAGACGATCTTGTCCGGGTCCTTGCTCGAGATCACCGCGATGCCGTACGTGCCCTCGACGAGATTGAGCGCGTCGATCACCGCGTCCTCGAGCGGATCGCCGTCGCCCATCGCCGCCTCGATGAGGTGCGCGAGCACTTCGGTGTCCGTCTCCGACCGGAACGTGTGCCCCTGCTGCTTGAGCATGGTGCGCAGCGCGCCATAGTTCTCGATGATGCCGTTGTGCACCACGGCGATCTCGCCGTTGCAGTCCGTATGCGGATGCGCGTTGCACTCGTTCGGCTGGCCGTGGGTCGCCCAGCGCGTGTGCGCGATGCCGATCGTCCCGTGCACGGGGCTGCCGTTCACGACACCCTCGAGCTGCGAGATCTTCCC
>CBHWBX010000315.1:0-5659 GCA_966111935.1 uncultured Gemmatimonadaceae bacterium | reverse complement strand
TAAAAAAAACAACCCCGCTAATTGCCATCCACGCCTTTTCGCGGGTTCCGGCTTTTTGTTCGCGTGTTTGTCGTTATTCCGACAGCCAGGGTGCGAACAGTGGAGACACGAAGACGCGGAATGAACGGAACTCAACGCGTTAAATCTCTTCCCACACGCGCCAGTCCGTCGAGGATGTCGCGGAGGTCGGACGGCGTGGTCCGCGGGTTCATGAGTGTCACGCGGAGCACTCGGCGCCCGTCGAGGTTCGTCGCCGTGATCCAACCTTCGCCGGAGAGGTTGTAGCGCTCGCGCAGCTCGCGGTTGATGCGGTCGAGCGTCTAGTCGTCGTGATTGCGTTGGCCGACGTAGCGGAAGCAGAGGATGTTCGATTCCGGCGCATGCAGGGCCTCGAACTCCGGACGCTCGGTGAGCTCTTCGTGGAAGGTGCGCGCGAGGTCGCAGAAGTAGTCGTACATCGTGCCGAGCGCGCGCGCGCCGTAGCGCTGGAGCGCGACCCAGACCTTGAACACCTCGGCGCGGCGCGAGCACATGAAGTTGCGCGTGCCCTGATCCCACACGCGCTCGCCCTGATTGTTCTGAAAGAGATAGGGCGCGCGCTGCGAGAACGCGGCGTCGAGATCGCGCTCGTCGCGCATGAGGAGCATCCCGGCCTGGCTCGGCAGCAGCATCATCTTGTGGGGATCCCAGGCGACCGAGCGCACGCGCTCGATGCCGGCGACCTTCGCGCGATGCTTCGAGGAGAGGAGCGCCGAGGCGCCGTGCGCGCCGTCGACGTGCAGCCAGACGCCGTGGCGATCACACAGTGAAGCGATCGTCTCGAGGTCGTCGAACGATCCCGTCGCGGTCGAGCCGGCGGTGGCGACGACCGCCATGACGCGCTTGCCGAGGCGCGCCATCTCGTTGAGCGCACCGGCGAGGGCGTCGGTGTCCATGCGATGCTCGCGCGAGCGAATCGGAAAGACGTTGCGCATGCCAAGGCCGAGCTCGGCGGCCGCGCGCGTGACGGCGTAGTGCGCATGCTCGCCGCAGAGGAGCACCGGCGGATCGGAGCCGACGCCGTTCGTCCACGCGTCGGGGAGCACGGCACCGCGCGCGGCAAGCAAGGCGGTGAAGGTCGCCTCGGTGCCGCCGCTCGTCATCGTGCCGCCGGCGCCCTGACCGAAACCGCAGAGCGCGGCCATCCACTGGATGACGCGATGCTCGAGCACCGTGAACACCGGCGACATCTCGAACACGGCGAGCGACTGATTGAGCGCCGCGGTGATCGACTCGGTCCACACCGCCGCCGGCAGCGGGCCGGCGATCTGGTGGCCGACGTAGCGCGGATGAAAGAGGTGGTTCGACTCGGGGATCACGTCGGCGCGGATGCGCGCGAGGATCTCGTCGAGGGCGCGCCCTTCGGTCGGAAGCGGCTCGTCGAAGCGGGCGGCGAGACCGGCGGGCGTGTGGCGCGTGGAGACGCGGCCGTCGCGGCTGCGCGTCTGCGAGAAGTATTCGGCGGCGAGCGCGACGAAGGCGCGGCCGACGCTCGCGTCGGCGTCGGCCTCGATCATCGCGAGAATTTCTGGTTTCATGGCGCTGTGAAATTTAGCGCCGTGCGCGGCGGATCACGCGCCGGTCAACGGGAGATCGAGGACGCGCACCGTGCGCGTGAGGTCGACGGCGCGCCACGCCTGAATCGTGTCGATCGTCACGACGTCGTCGATGCGGATGCGCAGGAGCTCGCGCAGCCGCGTGCGATCGAGCTCGGGATAGAAGCTGAGCGTCAGGTGCGGCGTGAAGGTGAAGCGCGGCTGCTCGTACGCGAGCCCGCTCAGCTTGATCCGCTCGTGGAGCGCGCGGATCGGCCCGTTGGGATCGATCTGTAGCGTGACGACGGTGCTCTGCATGAACTGGATCGGATGCGAGAGCCGCACCGAGAACGGCGCCGTCTCGCGCGCGATCGGCTCCAGCGCCGCGCGGAGCTGGGCGTCGGTGACGGCGGGCGAGATCGGTCCCATCCCCGACGAGCCGGCGATGGTGATGTGCGGCGGCAGCTCCTTCACCATCCGCGGATCGTAGCGCTGCTGGATCTCGCGGACGCGATCGGCGAGCGGGCCGTGAAGCTCGGACATGACGATGATGCCGGGCTTCACGAGAGGATCGGGGAGCGGGGAGCGGGGATCGAGAGACTTCTACGGTTAACGGCGACGGAGGTTTGGAACGATCGAGAATGCAATGTGGCCGGTGCCGGGGGTCCAGGAGACATCCAGCAACGCCTTGTCGATCTTGTTGCCGGGGTGCGTACGATGATAGCGCACCACCTTGTTTCCGGCGAAGGTGCCGATCGCGGCGCCCATGATGACGTCGCTCGCCCAGTGGCGGTTGTTGTACATGCGCGAGAGCCCGACGGCGGCCGCGCCGCCGTACATCACGGGACCGATCAGGAAGTACGTCAGCTCGGGATACCAGATGCTCGTCTCGGCGCTCACGGCGGCGGCCGCAGCGAAGGCGGCGGTGGTGTGACCGGAGGGGAATGACTGGTATTTGTCACCGCGCTTGAATCCGCGGCCGATCTGCCAGTCGTCGGGATTCGGGCCGGTGGTATCGACGAAGGGGCGCGCGCGTCCGAAAATGTTCTTGAGCACCGTGCCGCCGGCGGATCCGATGAGGAGTGCTTCTGTGCCGCGCAGACCGACTTCGGCGAATCGTTCACTCTTCGTCGCGCGGCCGATGCCGTACATCGACAGTCCGATGATCGTCGATCCGGGCTGCGCGACCCAGCGCACGAAGGTCGCCGATTTCTGATAGAGCCGGCTGCGCTGACGGTCGGGGGTCTGGAGGATGTTCGCCGCGGACTTGTCGAGCGGGCGAATCGCGATCGTGCCGCCGATGAACGATGCGCCGAGCACGGCGTCCTGCCACGTGAAGAGCGATTTGTGCGGCTGTGGTGCGGAGGCCTGCGCGCAGAGTGGAACGGCGTTGACGGCGGTGATCGCGGCAAGGAAAGCGATCTTTCGGGCGCTCTGAATCATTTCAAAGAGTGACTTCACGAGATCCTTCCAGGTCGGCGAGGAACATGCGCTCTGCTTCCGCGCCGAGGGTTGCGTCTTCGATCACGGCGTCGAGCTCGTAGTTGATCGCGACGCCGAGCGGATTGAAATCGGTCGAGCCGACACGGACCCACCGTCCGTCGACGACACTCGTTTTGGCGTGCATCATCTCGCCCTGCCATTCCCAGATGCGCACGCCGTTGGTGAGCAACCGGCGATAGTAGCGCCGGGCGAGGAACGACACCCACGGGTGATCGTTGCGACTGGGTACGAGAATGCGAACGTCGACACCGTCGCGCGCGGCGCCGTTGAGGGCTTCGACTTCCGAGGGCGACGGGGTGAAGTAGGCAGTGGCGATCCAGATCGAGCGGCGCGCGGAGATCGCCTGGATCTGCAGTGCGCGCGAGATGCGGAGTCGGAGCGGCTCGCCTTCGACGATGCCGACGAGGGCCGGCTGATCGGTCGCGGGATCGAGATGCGCGCCGCGCGCCTGACGTCGCAGAAAGCGATGCGAGCCGCGTCGCTCGTGGCCTTTCGTCCGGCGCCACATATGATCGAACGCCTGACTCATGTCGCTCGCGGCGTCCCCTTCGATGCGCACCGCGGTGTCGCGCCAGCGCGAGCGATGCAGCTTCTGGACGCCGGTGGTCCATTCGCGCCCGACGCCGACGCCGCCGGTGATGCCGATGCGGTTGTCGACGACGAGGAGCTTGCGATGGTCGCGCGGGACGGCGCCGAACCAGGCGCGAAAGCCCGGCGGGTTGAAGATCGCGACCTCGACGCCGCCGTTGCGCAGCTTCTTGAGAAAGCCGCGGGCGGTGCCGCGAATGCCGACCCAATCGAGGAGCAATCGAACGGACACGCCGCGGGCGCGGGCGCGAATGAGTGCGTCACCGAGTCGCTGACCGACGTCGTCCGACCGGAAGATGTAGCTCTCGATGACGACCGTCGCGGTCGCGCTATCGATGAGCTCGATCATCGCCTCGAACGTCGCGGGGCCGTCGCGCAGGAGCGTGACGGCGTTGCCGCTGGAGACGTCGGCGGCAGCGATGCGCCAAAGTCCGCGGGCGAACGAAGGTCCGGGAACAGCAGGCAGACCGCCGCCGCCCCGGCCCACGACGAGTTCAAGGGCTGGATTGCTCACGTTGCCCCCGAACTTTTCACGTTGTGTGCCGTCTAGGTGGCCGACCATCCCTGGACTATACGCTCGAGCTCGCCAAGTTCGAAGGGTTTGACGAGGACGGGCCGCTCGAGCGCGGTCAGCGAACGCTCGACATCGGGATCGCGGATGATGTCGCCGGTCACGAAGACCGTGTGCTCGGCGACGCCCGGCCGGTTCATGTCGATCCACTCGAACAGGTCGAAGCCGCTTTCCTCACCGAGCCAGATGTCGATGAACGCGCCGTCGATGGCGTTGGCTTCGAGAATGGCCTGGGCGTCGTCGGAGCAGCCGGCGTCGAAGACGGTGTGGCCGCGGCGGGTGAGCCAGGACTTGAGGGCGCGGCGAATCGGGGCTTCGTCGTCGACGTAGAGAATCGTGGCCAAGGCCGGTAGGGAAGTTTGGTATGCAGGACGAAACGCAAGTTTGTCTCGTTTCGACAGACGAATATTTCCCGATAGCAGGATTAGAGGGAATTAATCGCATTGGCCCCCGCCATCCCCGAACGAGCCATTTCCGGCGATATTCCGCGCATGCTCAAAATCGATCTCACGGGAAAGCGCGCGCTGGTCGCGGGCGTCGCCGATGACGCGGGCTTCGGGTTCGCGATCGCGAAGGCGCTGGCAGAGGCGGGCGCGAGCGTGTCGGTGGCAACCTGGCCGCCGGCGCTCAACATCTTCATGAACCTGCTCGAGCGCGGCAAGATGGACGAGTCGCGCCGCCTGTCGTCGGGCGAGCTGCTGACGTTCGAGAAGATCTATCCGCTCGACGCGGTCTTCGACACGTACGACCAGATGCCGGACGACCTCAAGACGAACAAGCGCTACAAGGACGTCGGCGACTGCTCGATCGAAGGGTTGGCACAGCGCGTCGCCGCGGATTTCGGCGACAAGGGACTCGACATCGTCGTGCACTCGCTGGCGAACGGGCCGGAAGTGAAGAAGCCGCTGCTCGAGGTGAGCCGCAACGGCTACATCGGCGCGGTGAGCGCGAGCGCGTACTCGATGGTGAGCATGGTGCAGCGCCTCGGTCCGCTGATGCGTGAGCACGGCGCCTTCGCGTCGCTCACGTACATGGCGAGCGAGCGCGTGATCCCCGGCTACGGCGGCGGCATGTCGTCGGCGAAGGCGGCGCTGGAGAGCGACACGCGCGTGCTCGCGTTCGAAGCGGGGCGGAAGTACAACGTGCGCGTGAACACCGTCTCGGCCGGCCCGCTCGCATCACGCGCGGCGAGCGCGATCGGCATCATCGAGAAGATGGTGGAATACGTCGCGGAGAACGCACCGCTCACGGACAAGCTCACGGCCGAGGAAGTCGGCAACGTGACGGCGTTCCTCTGCTCGCCGCTGGCATCGGCGATCACCGGGTCGACGGTGTATGTCGACAAGGGATATCACGCGATGGGGATGGCGGTTCCTCAGACGTAAGGAGTGAACCTCTCACCGCAGAGACGCGGAGAGGCCGA
>CBHWBX010000314.1:0-5680 GCA_966111935.1 uncultured Gemmatimonadaceae bacterium | reverse complement strand
AAGATGAAGGGAAAGAAGATCGAGGTGCCCGAGGCCGAGGAGCCGGAGAGCACCCAGGTCGTCGATCTCATCGCGCGGTTGCAGGAAAGTCTGGAGCTCGGGAAGCGCGCGTCGGGTGAAGCGCGCCGCTCCTCCGGCGACGGACGGAAGAAGGCCGCGCGCAGCGGGAAGCGCGCGTCGAAGCGCAAGACGGCATGACGACGATCGCGCCCATGCTCGCGTCGGCGGGAGCGGAGCTCCCGTCCGGCGCGAACTGGGTGTTCGAGCCGAAGTACGACGGGATTCGCGTCCTGGCGTTCGTCGACAAGGACACGGCGACGCTCGTGAGCCGGAACGGGTTGGACAAGACGCGGCAGTTTCCGGAGATCGCCGACGCGCTCGTGACGGTGTACCGCCGGGTGAAGCGGCCGTTCGTGATCGACGGAGAAGTGGTGGTGATGCGCGGCGACGCGCCGATGCGGTTTCAGGAGCTGCAGAGCCGCATGCACGTGAACGACCGGTTGGCGATCGATTCGCATCGCGAAGCGACGCCGGCCGCCATGATGGTGTTCGACATCCTGCTCGACGGACAAGACTCGCTCGTCACTGAGCCGTGGCGTGTGCGGCGTTCGCATCTCGCCGCGCTCCTCTTACCCCCGGGTGCTCGTATGAACGCGCTCCGGCTCAGTGACGTGAGTGAGGACGGCGCGGCACTGCTCGCCCGCGCGCGCGAGCACGACTGGGAAGGAATCATCGCGAAGCGCATGGACGCGCCCTACGAGGTCGGGCGTCGGTCGCGCGCCTGGCTGAAGCTCAAGCTCGAGCGGCGGCAGGAGTTCGTCGTCGGCGGATGGACGGAGCCGCGCAACGCGCGCGAGCACATCGGCGCGATCCTGCTCGGCTACCACGACGCCGGCGGCGCGTTGGTGTACGCCGGGCACACGGGCGGCGGGTTCTCGCGGAAGACGCTCGCCGAGATGTATCATCGGCTCGCGCCCCTCGAGCAGGCGCGCGCGCCGTTCCGGACGACGCCGCGCACGAACGAGCGCGCGCACTGGGTACGACCGGAGGTCGTCGTGGAAGTGAAGTTCAACGAGTGGACGACGGACGGAAAGCTGCGACAGCCGATCTTTCTCGGGGTGCGCGACGACGTGCGCGCCGACGATGTGACGCGGGAGCCGGAAGCCGGGAGAGTGCGGGCGCCGGGCGTGCCGCAGGCGGCGGCGAAGGCTGCGCGCACGCGAGACGTGTCGTCCCGAGCGAACATGCCATCCCGAGCGAACCTGTCATCCCGAGCGAACCTGTCATCCCGAGCGAAGCGAGGGATCTCCTCTCCTGACAGGAAGGCCAGCCTCGGTGAAAGGAGTCCTTCGCGCTCCGCGCTCAGGACGACCCTGGCCGCGCTCGAAGCGATCGAGGCCGAGCATGGCGACGGTGAGCTCGAAATGCCGACCGGTAAGCTCGAAGTCTCCAACCTCGTCAAGATCTTCTTTCCAAAGTCGAAGGACACGAAAGGAGACCTGATGCGCTTCTACGCGCGGGTCTCTCCGTATCTGCTCCCCGCGATCGCCGACCGGCCGCTCGTGATGAAGCGCTTTCCGAACGGCGTGAAGGGCAAGGCGTTCTATCAGCAGAAGGCGCCGCCGAATCCGCCGGCGTCGGTGCGCGTCGAGGCGGTCTCCGACGAAGGGCTGACGACCGCGAACCGGCTCGTCGGCGGCGACCTCGCGACGCTGCTCTACCTCGTGCAGCTCGGCGCGATCTCCGTGGATCCGTGGCACTCGCGGGTGCAGTCGGTGCAGAACGCCGACTACTCGATCATCGATCTCGATCCGGGACCGCGGGCGCCGTTCACGCGCGTCGTCGAAGTCGCGCAGGCGGTGAAGGAGACGCTCGATTCACTTGGGCTGCACGCCGTGCCGAAGACCTCCGGCGCGAGCGGGCTACACATCGTCCTGCCGCTGCCGCCGAACGTGCCGAACGAGGGCGCGCGGATGATCGCCGAGCTGGTGGCGACGCACGTCGCCGAACGGCATCCGAAGATCGCGACGGTCGAGCGCTGGGTGAAGCAGCGCGCGGCGGGCGCCGTCTACGTCGACTATCTCCAGAACATCCGTGGCAAGACGGTGGCGGGCGTATACTCGGTGCGCGCGCAGCCGCAACCGACCGTCTCGACGCCGCTCGACTGGAGCGAGGTCACCGAAACCCTCGACCCGAAGGCATTCACGATTCACACGGTGCCCGATCGGCTTCGCGAGCGCGGCGATCTGTGGGCGAAAGGAATGAAGCGGCCGAACAAGCTGGAAGCGCTGGTCGGCGGAGGGCGTCGCCGTGGGTGAGCAGGCGCTGCCGCGACGCCGGCGCGAGGACCCGCTGCGGCGCTTCCTCGCGTATCTCACGGAGGTCGAGCAGGCGTTGATGCGCCGCGACGCGCTGCGCGTCACGGCGCTGCTGCGCAAGCGGACGGCGACGCATCTCCCGCGCGAGGTGCGCGAGGAGCTGCTCGCGATCTCCCGTCAGTCGGCGGACAATCTGCGCGCGCCGATCCAGTTCCTGCGCTTCCAGCATCGGATGATCCAGCTCGCCGAGGGGGGCGAGCGTCTGCCGACGGGGCAGACGGAGCTGCGTCTCGAGCCGCGCGCGCGCAACGGGACCATTCGCCTCAACGGACGGCACGCCGCTTCGCACGAGCGCGACGACGCCCCATCGCGCGCCGACGCATCGCGCGCCGACGCGTCGCACGAGGACGACCGCGCGTGACGCTGAAGGTCAAGCCGGGCTACGCACCGATGGAAGCTCGCGTCGTCGACGAGCTGCCGACGGGCGACGACTGGCAGTACGAGCCGAAGTGGGACGGCTTTCGCTGCCTGGCCTTTCGCGACGGCGCGTCGATCGAGCTGCGATCGAAGTCGGGACAGTCGCTCACCCGCTACTTCCCGGAGCTGGTCGCGTCGCTGAAGACGCTGACGTCGAAGAAGTTCGTGATCGACGGCGAGATCGTCGTGCCGGGAGACGACGGCCTGTCGTTCGACGCGCTGCTCCAGCGCATTCATCCGGCGCAGAGCCGCGTCGATCGACTGTCACAGGAGACGCCGGCGACGCTGCTCGTGTTCGATCTGCTCGTCGACGCGCGCGGCAACGATCTCACGGGCAAGCCGCTCGCCGAGCGGCGGCCGAAGCTCGAGGCGTTCGCGAAGACGAACTTCAAGAAGGTGGACGACATCACACTCAGTCCCGCGACGACGAGCGTCAAGGCGGCGCGCGAATGGCTCGCCGGCCGGTCGGGGACGGACGGGGTGATGGCGAAGCGTGTCGACCTACCGTACGCGAGCGGCGAGCGCACGGCGATGGTCAAGGTCAAACGGAAGCGGACCGCCGACTGCGTGGTCGGCGGCTTCCGGTACGCGACGAAGGGCAAGGTGATCGGCTCCCTGCTCCTCGGTCTCTACGACGATGAGGGTTTGCTGAACCACGTCGGCTTCACGTCGAGCTTCACGAACGACGAACGCCGCGCGATCACTCCGAAAGTGGAGAAATTGCGCGGCGGCAAAGGGTTCACCGGACAGGCGCCCGGGGGACCGAGTCGGTGGTCGACCGAGCGCTCGAGTGCGTGGATCCCGCTCTCACCGAAGCTCGTGGTGGAAGTGGAGTACGACCACTTCACCGGCGGACGATTCCGCCATGGAACGAAGTTCCTGCGATGGCGCCCGGACAAGGCGCCGTCGCAGTGCTTGATGAGTCAGGTGGTCAGCCGCCCGTCGCGTCGATCGACCGGTTCAGGTCGGAAGTCAGCTGCGCCTCGCCGCTGATGATCTGGCGCCACGACATCTCCGGACCGTTGCGCCGCCCCTTCTCGGTAACCTTCACGCCATCCGGGCCGATCGCGATCGTATAGGTCCTTCCGTCCAGCTCCAGCTCACGCTTGATCGTCTTGTCGAGCTTCGCGGTCATCAAAACCTCTGGGCTAGGGTCGATCCTTCGTGGGGACAAACTATCACGCCTTCGGGCGTAACTCCATGTAGGTCGAAGCGGGCATATCCGTGGAGAAGCCGAACTTCTCGTACAACGTGCGGGCATCACGCGTCCAGAGTGCGATGCGCCGCAGCCCCTGGAGGTCCGGGTGGGTGACGAGCGCTTCGATCATCCACTGCCCGACGCCGCGACCGCGCGCCGGCGGAGCGACGATGACGTCGGTGAAATAGGCGTAGGTGGCAAGGTCGGTCACCGCACGCGCGAAGCCGAGCTGTCGGTCGCCGTCGGCGGTGTCGTAGACGCCGACGCACACCGAGTTCGCGATCGCGCGCTCGAGGAGCGGCTTCGTCATCTTGCCGCCCCAGTGCTCGACGAGGAGCATCGCCAGCACCCCGTCGACGTCGATGCGGCGGCGATCGGTGGACAGCACGAGTGGCCCGCGCGTACGTTCGACCAGCTTATCGTTCACGTCATTCGCTCCGCAGCGATTCGACGGGATCGATGCGAGTTGCGCGCCACGCCGGGCCGAGCGCCGACATGACGGCGACGATGAAGAGCACCACCGCGACGAGCGCGAATACCGGCGCGTTGTACTGATCGTCCTCGAAGATGAACGCCTGGAGCCAGCCGGCGGTGTACTTCGTCATCAACAGGCCGAACGCGACACCGCCGAGAGCCATGGCGTTTCCCTCGCGCAACACGGCGCGCAACACGTCGCGCGCCGTGGCGCCGAGCGCGATGCGCACGCCGATCTCCCGCGTCCGCTCGGCGACGGAGTGTGCAACGATGCCGTAGATGCCGAGCGCGGCGAGCGCGAGCGCGATCGCCGCAAAGACGGTGAAGATCGAGGCGACGAAGTCGTGGCGGATGCGAACGCGGGAGAGGCCCAGGTCATCTTCGATGGGGCGCGCCCAGGCGTAGCGCGACAGCGGTGCCCGCTTGAGATATTGCCAGATCTTCGGCGCGACGCGCGCGGAGGTCGTGCGCACGCGCACGTACACCTGCAGCGCCCCGCCCTTCGACGGCGACATCGTGATCTGGTCGGCGATCGTCTCGGAGATGTAGATCGTTCCGACCTTCGACGGATTCACCGACGCGTTGTAGAGCGCCATCTGTCGGGCATCGTTGACGTCCGGTACGATGCCGACCACCGTCAACCATGGCGCATCCGACTTGTATTCGCCGAGCTTGATCTGCTGGCCCAGCGGATCGACCCCGGGCCAGATCGCCTTCGCCGTGTGTGCGTCGATGATGACTTCGGGGACCGTCGCGAGACCGTCCGGGAAGTTGCGACCCTTGAGAATCGGCAGACGCAACGTGCGAAAATAGTCGGCGGTCGTGACGATGGCGCCGAGCATTGGCGTGACGTACTCGTGAGGCGTGCCGCCACGCTCGGTAACGGTGATGCTCTTGCCGACGGTCGCGGACCGTCGGGTGACCGCGGCCGCCACGACGTCGCTATCGGCGCGAATCGCGGCAAGCACCTGATGCTCGTACGCGGGCGCGCTGAACGTCGTGTCGCCGGTCGCGCGCATGCCGATGGTTCCGGCGACGATCGGCCGCATGTCGTAGCCCATGTCGATCGTCCGGAACGAGATCGCCGTACGCACGACGAGTGACGTCCCGCAGAGCAGCGCGAGCGCGAATCCGATCTGGGCGGCGACCAGCACGCCGTACTGACGCCGGTGCCTGCGATTGGCGCCGGTGCCGGCGCCCGACTTGAGCAGAT
>CBHWBX010000313.1:0-5696 GCA_966111935.1 uncultured Gemmatimonadaceae bacterium | reverse complement strand
GCATGGGGCGCGGGTGGGCCGCGGCGGACGACTGGGCGGCCCTGTTCGCATCCTGCGTGATCGCGTTCAACGGCGTCTCGATGGTCCGCGCGGCGATGCACGACCTCATGGATCGCATGCCCGGCGAGGACGTGGTGCTTCCGCTTCGCCAGGTCGCCGAAGCGGTCCCGGAAGTGCGAGCGATCGAGAAGCTGCATGCCCGGCGCGTCGGCACGGGCTATCACGTGGTGCTGCACGTGCAGGCCGATCCGGAGATGTCGCTCGAGCGCGCGCATGCGCTCGGCGGCCGTGTGAAGTCGGAGTTGCTCGCGAGCAACCCGCACGTGCATTCGGTGCTCGTTCACATGGAACCGTTCGCAAGCTGATTCGGGAGCGATCATGACCGCAGGCACCCGTCCGCTGACGATCCGCCGCGCGACGCGCGCCGACGTCCCGACACTCGGACGCCTCGCGGTGCTGCTCGTGCGGGTGCACCACGAGTTCGACGCGCGCCGGTTCATCGCGCCGACTGAACAGACGGAGACATCATACGGCTCGTTCCTCGGCAGTCAGATTGCCGAGAAGAACATCATTGTCCTCGTGGCCGAGCAAGATGGCGAAGTGATCGGCTACACGTACGCTGGTATCGAAGGGTTCGACTACATGGCCCTGCGCGGGCCGGCGGGCGTGTTGTACGACATCGTCGTCGATCCCACGCGGCGCGGTCGCGGCGTCGGTCGCGCACTGCTCGATGCGACGATCGCCGAGCTCGCCGCTCGCGGCGCACCGAGAGTGGTGCTGTCGACGGCGCAGCGAAACGAGGCGGCACAGCGGCTGTTCGCGGCGGCGGGGTTTCGGGCGACAATGATCGAAATGACCCGCGAGCTTTCCTGAGGCCCGAGTGGCCTGAGGTTTGAGGCCTCGAGCCTCGCGGTTCGCGACCTCAGACCTCCAATCGATAGGGAGAGTAATCCGTCAATGACTATCGGAGTCACCGGCGCCACCGGGAACCTCGGCCGTCTCGTCGTCCGCCGTCTTACGCAGAAGATGTCGCCGAATGATCTCGTCGCCCTCGTCCGCTCGCCGGAGAAGGCGAGGGATCTCGGCATTCCGGTCCGCGAGTTCGACTATGACAAGCCGCAGACGCTTTCGCCCGCGCTCGCGGGCATCGACACCCTGCTGCTCATCTCGGCCAACGAGATGGGGAAGCGCGCGGGTCAGCACCGCAACGTCGTCGACGCCGCGAAGCAGGCCGGGGTGAAGCGCATCGTGTACACCAGTCTCCTTCGCGCCGATCAGTCGTCGATCGATCTCGCCGAGGAGCATCGGGCAACCGAGCAGGCGATCAAGGCGTCGGGCATTCCGTACACCATTCTTCGCAACGGCTGGTACACCGAGAACTACCTCGGCTCGCTCGGCGGTGCGCTCGCGAGCGGGGCGATTCTCGGCAGCGCCGGGAAGGGGAAGATCTCGACGGCGTCGCGTGCCGACTACGCGGATGCCGCCGTCGCGGTGCTCACGACGCCCGGTCACGAAGGGAAGATCTACGAGCTCGCCGGCGACAACGCGTGGACGCTGGCCGATCTTGCCGCAGAGGTGTCGCGACAGACGGGGAAGAAGATCGAATACCGCAACATGCCCGAGGCCGAGTATGCCAAGGCACTTGAGGGATTCGGTCTGCCGCCCGCAATTGCCGGAGCGATCGCGAGCTGGGACGTCGATGCATCGAACGGTGCGTTGTTCGACGAGGAGCATCAGCTCTCGCGGTTGATCGGCCATCCGACGACGCCGCTCGCCGATTCGGTAAAGGAAGCGCTCCCCAGATAGCAGGGCGCAACAAATGCGGTCCCCCTGTTTCTCGATCCCGATCCCCGATCCCCGAAGGAGACTTCAGTGCACCGACACAACCTCGATCTCGGCGTTCCGCTGACGTCGGAACAGTGGCGACAGGTCGGCGAGGCGGCGGACTTTCAGGCTGACGACGGCGTGCTCGAGTGGACGCCGGGTGACTTCGACACGATTCACGTCTCGTTGCGCCCGAACGACGCGCCGCGTGGATGGGACGCGCTGAAGCCGCGGATGCAGACACCGCGCGTCGAGCACGAGGTCGCGCGCTTCGTCTACAACGACGGACGTCCGATGGCGCAGCTCATGCCGCCGGACGAGCCCGCGCCGCCCGCGCTGACGGCGGCACAGGACCGGGAGATGGACATCGAGCTCGAACGCTGGGTGCGCGACAAGTGGCATTGCCTCATGGAGGCCGCGGGCCTGCACGACAATGCCGGCGCGATCCCGGAGAAGGAACCGCGCCCGGTCGATTGAGCACCGACATCCCGCGGTTCTACGACCGCCATCTCGGACCGTTTCTCTTCGAGCCGTATGCGCGGGAGATCGCGCAGCGTGTCGCGCGCCTGCGTCCGCGGCGCGTGCTCGAGATCGCGTGCGGCACGGGGATCGTGACGGAGGCGCTGCGCCACGCGCTCGAGCCGGACGTCGAGCTCGTGGCGACGGACCGTGATCCCGACATGCTCGAGTTCGCGCGCCGCAAGCTCGGCGACGTGAACGTGCGATGGGAGATCGCCGATGGGGCGCAGCTCCCGTTCGACGCCGCGACGTTCGACGTCGTCGTGTGTCAGTTCGGCTACATGTTCTTCCGCGACAGGATCGCCGGATTCCGCGAGGCGCGCCGCGTGCTCGCCGACAATGGCGCGCTGATCTTCAGCGTGTGGGGCTCGCTCGACGCGAATCCGTATGCGCGCGTCGTGCACGACACTCTCGCCGAGTTCTTCGAGACGGATCCAGGACGGCTCGCCAACATCCCGTTCGGCTATCACGACGAGGCGACCATCCGAGCCGACCTGGCCGCGGCCGGCTTCACCGAGGTTCGTGCCGACGTCGTGAACCTCCGTGGCAAGGCGTCGTCCGCTGCCGGACTTGCGAGCGGATCGGTGCGCGGCAGTCCGGTGTTCCATGCGATCGCCGAGCGTGGTCTCGATCACACGGGCATCGAAGCCGAGCTCGCGCGCCGCCTCGCGTCACTCGGTGGTGAGGCGGCTTTCGAGGCGCCGTTGAATGCGAAGGTCGTCACCGCCCGGCATTGAAACGCATTGAGCAGGCGCGCGCGGCTACTCGTACCGCAGCGCGCTGATCGGATCGAGTATCGCGGCGCGCCGCGCCGGCCAGACGCCGAACGTCACTCCGACGCCGGCAGCGAAGCCGAACGCGAGAACCACCGCCGCGGTGCTCATCGACGTGTCCCAGCCGAAGGCGCTGCGCAGCACCATCGACAGCCCCGTTCCCACGCCCACACCGATCGCGCCGCCGGCGATGCACAGCACGACCGCCTCGGTGAGAAACTGGAGCAGGATGCTGCGCTTCGTCGCGCCGAGCGCCTTGCGAATGCCGATCTCGCGCGTGCGCTCGGTGACCGACACCAGCATGATGTTCATGAGCCCGATGCCGCCGACGAGCAGCGACACCGCGGCGATCCCGGCGAGCAGCATCGTGAAGGTCTGCGTCGTCTCGCTCAGTGCGGCGAGGAAGTCGGACTGATTGCGAATGCTGAAGTCGTTCGGCTGGTCGGGACGCAGTCGGTGCATTCGGCGGAGCGTTGTCTGCACTTCATACGTTGCGTCCTGAAGCGCGTCTTCGCTCTCGGCGCGAACCCAGATGTCCTGGATGCGATCGGTGCCGAAGATCTGGAAGCGACCGGTCGAGAAGGGGATCAGCACCTGCTGGTCCGCGTCGCCGACGCCGCTCACGCCGCGATTCGCCATCACGCCGATGACGATGAACTGGCGTCCGGCGATCCGCACCGGCTCGTCGAGAATCGTCGCCGGATTCTCGATGCCAAGGAGAGGCAGCACTTCGGCGCCGAGCACGGCGACACGTGCGCGCGCGCGATCCTCGCCGACGGTGAACATCCGCCCGACGGCCATCTTGAAGCCGCGCACTTCGAGGAAGTTGGCGGTCGTCCCGGTGATCTGGACGTTCGTGTTCTTGTTCTGCCACACGACCTGCAGGGGGCGATCCTGCTGTGGATTCACGCCGACGATGTGCGTCGCGCGCTGCTCGAGCGCGTTGACGTCGTCCATCGTGAGCTTCGCCGTGCCCGTGGTGCCGATCCCGCCCTGCACGATCCGCTGCGGATTGATCTGCAGCACGGTCGTGCCAAGGCGCGCGATGCGGTCCTTCACCGCGGCCTCGGCGCCGTTTCCGAGTGCGATCATCGCGATCACCGACGCGACGCCGATCACGATGCCGAGCATCGTGAGGAGCGACCGCAGCGCATTCGCACGCAGCGACGCCAGGGCGACGCGAACGATCTCACCGAGCAACATGTGACGCTCCTCACGGAGGACCGGGGTGGGAGAGGGAGAATTAATCCATTCGTAACACGAGCGTCCAGCGAATTCCGCTGAAAAGTTGTCGGCGCCGGTCGTGCCCGCGCGGTTCGTGTGTCATCTTTGATTCATGATCCTCCCTCCCACCTCGCTGCGCCGTCGGCCGCCGGTCGATCGCGCGCTCCTGGCTGTCACGACGCTGACAATGCTCGCGGCAACGGCGTGCGCGCCGAAGACCGCGACGACGTCCGCGCCCGCTCCCGCTCCGTCGGCGCCCGCCGCGCCGACGATCATGCAGACCTGCCCAGAGCCGTCGGACGGTCCGTCGATCGTCGTGAACGCGGTCGAGGAAGCGCATCGTGCGCTGATCGCCAACCCGTCGACGCCGCTTCCGCCGGGATGCGTGCTCACCGCGTTCGCGCGGATCCCCGGCGCGATGCCCGACTCGATCGAGGCACACGCGCTCGCGATCGCGACGGAGCTGGCGAAGCGCGGCGGCAATCAGCGCGACGTGCTGGCGAGCGAGGTCGTGCTCTACGCGCGCGCGCGCCGCTGGGCCGACGTCTCGAGCACCTACGATCGACTCGCCGCGGTCGACCCGCAGCCGCCGATCGACGTCGCGCGGCTCGCGCTCGCGGCGGCGCGCCAGCGTGGTGATTCGGCGGCGCTCCTGCGTCTCGTGGCGAAGACGGCGACGCGTGCCGATGCGCCGCAGGCGCTGCGCACCGAAGCGAACATTCTGAAGCAGGTCGGCGCGCTCCGATCGGCGGTGAATGAAGCGCGTGGTCTGGTGCGGCAGAATCCGAAGTACGTCGCCGCGTATCCGAGCCTGATCGCCAACTTCGGCACGCTCGGCATGACGGACAGCGTCGTCTCGTACGTGCGCCGCGCATTGGCGAACGGCGCGACGCGCGCGTCGCTCGCCACCTCGGTCGATCCGTTGGTGAATGCGTCGCTGCGCCACGCGGCGCTTTACGGCAGCACCTACGGCTGGGATGCGCAGATCGCGTCGGCCGCGCGTCTGGATTCGGCGCTCTCCACGCCGTCGACGAAGTTCCTTGTCGCGTCGCTGGTCGCGCAGGGCGCCGAGCCGCGGATCGCCGAGATCACGGCGCAGGTGAAGGGTGCGTCGTGGCTGCCGAAGGGAAGCGCGGCCGGCGACGCGCAGGACAAGGCGCGCGGCTGTCAGCAGATCGCGTCGGTGGTGACGTCGCTCGACGCCGCCGAGGCGAAGATGCGCGCGGGCGGCGCCGGATACTCAGGCGGCGGTGCGGCCCAGATGGCGGCGAGCATCGGCGCCGAGCGGAGCCAGCTCGCGATGCTTCAGGATCTGTGTGGGCGTGGGCCGTAAACATCGGGTTGCGGGTTGCGGGT
>CBHWBX010000312.1:0-5744 GCA_966111935.1 uncultured Gemmatimonadaceae bacterium | reverse complement strand
GCACAAGGGCAACATCATGACGTTCACGGATGGCGCCTTCCGCGACTGGGGCTACGAGCTCGCGCGCCAGAAGTACCCGAACCTGCTCACGGTCGAAGGCGAGCAGGGCAGCGGCCCGATCGTCGTCAAGGATCGCATCGCCGACTCGATGTTCCAGCAGCTCCTGCTGCGTCCCGACGAGTACTCGGTCATCGCGACGCCGAACCTCAACGGTGACTACGTGTCGGACGCCGCGGCCGCGCAGGTCGGCGGGCTCGGCATCGCCCCGGGCGGCAACGTCGGTGACGGCGTCGCGGTCTTCGAGGCCACGCACGGCACGGCGCCGAAGTACGCGAACCTCGACAAGATCAACCCGGGCTCGGTGATCCTCTCGGGCGTCATGATGTTCGAGTACATGGGTTGGAACGAGGCCGCGCAGCTGATCGTGAAGGGCCTCGAGAACGCGATCAAGTCGAAGAACGTCACGTATGACCTCGCGCGTCAGATGCCCGGCGCGACCGAAGTGTCGACGTCGGGCTTCGGTGACCAGATCATCAAGGGAATGACCGCATGACCCTCACGCTGAACGCCGCCGCCGCGGACTTCGCGTCGCTCGACACGCCGTTGCTCGTCGTGGTGCTGCCGAGCAACCCGACGCTGAGCCCGGCGCTCGCGCCGATCGACACCGTCACGGGCGGTGCCCTCGGACGCGCGCTCGGCCGACGCGATTTTCGCGGCGGTCGCGACGAGACGCTCCATCTCTCCGGCGGTGAGCGCGGCGTTCAGCGTGTGTTGTTCGTGGGCATGGGCGCGGCGACGGATCGGATCTCGTCGCTGCGCCGTGCCGCGGCGATCGCCGCCCGGCAGGCGAATCGCCTCGGTGTCGGGCGCATGGCGTTCTTCGCCGGCGACGTCACCGCGCAGGACGTCGAAGCGATCGGCCTGGGGCTGATCATCGGCGCCTGGGACTTCAAGGAAATGAAAACGGCGCCGCCGCCGGAAGAGCAGCGCGCCCCGCTGACCGAAGCGACGATTCTCGCGAGCGGCGACGCCGCGACGACCGGCCTGCGCAACGCACGCGCGATCGGCGAAGGGCATTCGCTCGCCCGTCGTCTGGGCATGCTGCCGGGCAACGTCTGCACTCCGGACTATCTCGCCGAGACGGCCGGCACGATCGCCGAGCGCCACGGCATGAAGCTGACGGTGCTCGGCCGCAAGGAGATGGAAGCCGAGAAGATGGGATCGTTCCTCTGCGTCGCGCAGGGCACGACCCAGGATCCGAAGCTCATCGCGCTCGAGTATCGCAAGGGCGCGCCGAATGCGCCGACGATCGCGCTCGTGGGCAAGGGCCTCTGCTTCGATTCGGGCGGCATCTCCATCAAGCCCGCGGCGGGCATGGAGTGGATGAAGTTCGACATGTGCGGCGCCGCCGGCGTCCTCGGTGCGATGGATGCCATCGGCCGCCTGGAACTTCCGGTGAACGTCGTGGGTCTCATCGGCTCGACGACGAACATGCCGTCGGGCGAAGCGGTGAAGCCGGGCGACGTCGTGCAGGCGTCGAATGGCAAGTACATCGAGATCATCAACACCGACGCGGAAGGACGTCTCGTCCTCGCCGACGTGCTGGTGTACGCGAAGCGCTTCAACCCCGAAGTGGTGATCGATGCCGCGACCCTCACGGGTGCGGCGGTGATCGCGCTGGGCCATACGGCGACTGGCGTGATGGGCAACAATGACGCGGTAGTGCAGGAAGTGCTCGACGCCGGCAAGCGGTCCGGCGAGCAGGGGTGGCCGCTGCCGCTGTGGGACGACTACAAGGAACTGATCAAGTCGGACATCGCCGACGTGAAGAACTCCGGCGGACGTCCCGCCGGTACGATCACGGCGGCGTTGTTCCTGAAGGAGTTCGTCGAAGGGTATTCATGGGTGCATCTCGACATTGCGGGAACGGCGTACACGGAATCGGATCTCGGCACGGTGCCGCGTGGTCCGACCGGCGTCCCGGTGGGAACGTTCGTCGAGTTCGTGCGGGGACGCGCGCGCTGATTCGCGTCGTTCGCTCGATCATTCCGCGCGTACTACTTGGCCTCGGCCTGATCCTGGCCGGGGCCGTTTTGCAGCGCCCGCTCGCCGCGCAGCAGCGTGACACCATCCGCACGCGCCGCGATTCGACGACCCTCGCCGTGCCGGTACCGCAGCGCAACGACTCGCTGCTGCGCGACAGCCTGGCGATCCTGCACGCCCGCGACAGCCTGGCGAAGCTGCGCCGCGCCGACTCGGTCAAGGCCGCGACGGCGCACGCACCGCAGCCGCCGACGTTCGACATCGGACGGCAACTGCACTGGAATCGCGATTCGCTATTCGCGACCGGTGCCGTGACGCTCGCCGATCTGCTCGATCGCGTGCAGGGCGTGACGACGCTACGGGGCGGCTGGCTGTCCGCGCCGACCATCGCCGCGTACGACGGCAACGTCAAGCGCGTGCGCGTGTTCTTCGACGGGCTCGAATACCTCCCGCTCGATCCGCGCGGCAACGGCGTGCTCGATCTCACTCAGATCAATCTCTGGGGCGCCGAAGAGCTCACGATCGAGCAAGCGCCGGAAGAGGTGCGCGTCTACATCCGCACCTGGCGCGTGCGCAGCACGACGCCGCAGACGCGGACGGACGTCAGCACCGGCGACCAGCAGACGAACATGTACCGCGGCTTCTTCGGCCAGCGGTACGGCAACGGGCTCGCGCTCCAGTTCGCGGCGCAGCAGTTCAGCACCACGCCGCCGACGGCGCTCGGCACGGGCTCCGATCAGACCGGAATCATCGGTCGCGTCGGATGGGCGAAGCAGGGCTGGAGCGTCGACGGATTCCTGTCGCGCATCAACCGCCGGCGCGGCGTGATCTATCATCAGCCGCTGAACACGAATCTCCGCAATCCGACCGATTCGCTGCTCGGTGTGGAGTCGGCGCGCAATGACGCCTATCTGCGCCTGGGCTACGGCGATCCGGACACGAGCCTGGTGTGGGGGCAGGCGATGGCGGCGACGTCGGCCTATCGCTACACCGGCGTGCGCACGCTGACGATCGTGAATCCGCGCACCCCTGCGGACAGCGCGTTCAATACGACGGACCTCGACACGACGGCGGCGCGCGGGCAGTTCGTGGTCATGGCCGGCACGACGCGCGGCCCGCTGCAACTGAGCGCGACCGAGCGGCTCGTCGCGGGTACGAACACGACGTTCAGCATCCCGTCGCTGCGCGGCACGTTCATGCTGCCGTTCGCCGCGGTCTCCGGCTTCGTCGAAGGGAAGGACGTCGATTCGGTCTCGCACATGGACCTGACGGCCGAGTTTACGCCGACGTCGTTCGTCTCCCTGCTCGGCGGCGTCGGCCGGACGTCGGACAGCCGGAGGGATTCCAGCTTCTCGGCGAAGTACTATCGCGCCGAAGCTGGACTGCGCATCCACAACCTGTGGCTCGTTGGCGGTGTGTTGCACCGCGACAGCACGCTCCTCGCGGCGCCGACGGTGTTCAATCCGGCGAATCCCGATTCGCTGTTCAATCCCTCCGTTGGCTTCTCCGCGACGGGAGCGACGGCCGCGATCCGCGGGCAGCTCTGGAAGATCATCTACGCCAACGTCTCGGCAATTCGCTGGAACGACACGACGGGCTTCTATCGCCCGCAGTACCAGACGCGCAGCGAGCTGTTCGTGCGCACGAATCTTCTGCGGAAGATTCCGTCGGGCGACTTCGGCCTGCTCGGATCGGTCGTCCACGAGTATCGCTCGAGCACCGCGTTCCCGATCGGCGGCACGGTCGTGCGCGCGTCGGGATATCGCACACTCTCGACGCTCCTCGAGATCCGCATTCTCAGCGCGACGATCAGCTGGCAGTTCCGGAACATCCTGGGCAATCGCTACGAGCAGGTGCCGGGGCTGATCATGAATCGCCAGCTGAACTTCTACGGCGTGCGCTGGAACTTCTTCGATTGACAAATGCCGACGTCGATCCGTAGGATGGGTTCGCCCATATGATCAAGAGCATGACTGGGTTCGGATCGGCCGAAGGCGCGGTGGGCTCGGCGCGCGTGTCGGTGGAGATCCGATCGGTCAATCACAGATTTCTCAACCCGTCGATCAAGCTCCCGTCGGAGCTGAGCAAGTGGGAAGGTGAGGTCCGCGAAGCGCTGCGCCGAGGCGTGGCGCGCGGACACGTCACGGTGACGGCGCGCGTCGACCGTCAGGCGACCGACGCCATTCGGATCGACGAAGCGCAGTTCGCCGCGTATCTCGAGCAGGTGCGCCGGCTGAGCGACAGGCTCGATCTCGGCAAGATCGATCCGGCGGCGATCCTGCGCATGCCGAACGTCGTCGTCACGCGCGGCGACGAGATCGAAGGGACGCCGGCCGAGTTCACGGCAATCGTCGACCGCGCCGTCGCGGCGCTCGACGAGATGCGCTCGAGCGAAGGGGCGCGCCTCAAGCGGTATCTGGAGGAGCGGCTGTCGATCATCGAAGGGGCGGTGCAGCGCATCGCCGAGCGCGCGCCACAGCGGCTCGTCGAGCAGCGCGACCGGCTGCGCACCCAGGTGCAGGAGCTCGCCGCCGGCGTGCAGGTCGACGAGCAGCGCCTCGCGCTCGAGATCGCGATCCTCGCCGACCGTCTCGACGTCGGCGAAGAGATCAGCCGCTTCCACTCGCACTTCGCGGCGTTCCGCGCTGCGCTCGAGTCGCCGCCGGCCGACGGCGTGGGGAAGCGGCTCGGGTTCCTGCTCCAGGAGCTGCTGCGCGAAGCGAACACCACGGGAAGCAAGGCGAACGACGCGACGATTCTCCAGGACGTCATCCTGATCAAGGAAGAGCTGGAGCGGATCCGCGAGCAGGTGGAGAATCTGGAGTGAACGCTTTTCCGCTGATCCTTTCCTCGCCGTCGGGCGGCGGAAAAACGACGATCGCCAAGCAGCTTCTCGAGCGGCGAAACGACGTCGGCTACTCGGTGTCGTGCACCACCCGGTCGCCGCGCGCCGGCGAGCAGGACGGCCGCGACTACCACTTCCTGACCCGTGAGCAGTTCATCGCCCGGCGCGACGCCGGCGACTTCGCCGAGTGGGCCGAGGTCCACGGCCGATTGTATGGGACCTTAAAGGACGAGGTCCGACGCGTCCTGAACGCGGGGAAGCACGTCATCCTCGACATCGACGTCCAGGGGGCTCGGCAGATCCAGCGCGTATTCCCGGAGTCGGTGACGGTTTTCATCCTGCCGCCGTCCGGGGAGGTCCTCCTGGACCGGCTGCGGAGCAGGAAAAGCGAGACACCGCAACAGCTTGTCGTTAGATTAAATTCAGCACTGGAAGAGTTGCGTGCCGTCGAGGAGTACGAGTACGTCGTCGTGAACGACGATCTCGACCAGGCGGTGCAGCGAGTCGGCGCTATTCTCGACGCCGAGGTCGTGAGCCGGGAGCGGTTGGCCGGGCTGCGACACAACGTCGAGGGGCTGATTCGTCATTTGGAAGCGGAAGTCGACTACAACACAAAGAGCTGACGATGCGCGTTTTCACGCCGGTAGAGATCGCCAATCACGCCGCCAACAAGTATCTCGGAGTGCTCGTCGCCGCGAAGTATGCGCGCGTGCTCAACGAGTTCCCGCGCGATCGCTCGTCGTCGCGTGAGAAGAAGCTCACGACGCGCTCCCTCGAAGAGCTCGCGAAGGGCGACATCGTCTATCACGTCGTTCCGCGCCGTCGCGCGGAGTAATCCTCCGGGGCACCTAACGGT
>CBHWBX010000311.1:0-5799 GCA_966111935.1 uncultured Gemmatimonadaceae bacterium | reverse complement strand
CTGCCGGGCGCCCTCGCCGGCATTGTCTGGATGCTCTACATCACGCACACGACGTTCACGGTGCCTTCGCTCATGGGCGCGATCATGTCGATGGGCGTGGCGACGGCGAACAGCGTCCTGCTCATCACCTTCGCCGACGATCAGCGCAGCGCGGGACGTAGCGCGCTCGAGGCGGCGATCGACGCCGGTTACGCGCGACTCCGTCCGGTGTGCATGACCGCGCTCGCGATGATCATCGGCATGCTGCCGATGGCGCTCGGCCTCGGCGAAGGCGGCGAGCAGAACGCGCCGCTCGGCCGCGCGGTGATCGGCGGCCTTCTCGTCGCAACCTTCTTCACGCTCGTCATCGTTCCGGTGATCTACAGCGTCCTCCGTCGCAACGCGGTCGTCGAAACTCGTGAATCGCGCGACGGCGTCGTCGCCGGCGGTACTCCGACCCTCCAGCCGGTGATGCCGATGTCCGGCATGCCTCAGGCGAACTGATTATGTCCACGTCACATCCCAACGGCGCATCCGGCAACATGACTGCTCCGCAGCGCGCCATGTACGAGCATCAGGCCCATCACCCGGGCGGTACCGAGCATCACGCCGACGTCAGCGCGGCGCCGCCGGTGAAGCCGGCGTCGACGAAGCGAATCATGATCATCACCGGCGGCACCGCGGTGGTGCTCGCCGGTCTCCTCGTCACGTCGTTCCTTCCGCGCCGCGCCGTCTCGCGCGAGCTCGAATCGGAAGCGGCGGGCGTCGGCGGCCCGCCGGAAGTGCAGGTCGCGCAGGTGGTGCAGGCGGCGACCGGCGGCGACCTCACGCTCCCCGGCACGATCCAGCCGTTGCACGAAGGCGCGATCTACGCGCGCGTCGGCGGCTACGTGAAGCAATGGCACGCGGACATCGGTCGCGTCGTGCGCGCCGGCGACGTGCTCGCCGAGATCGACGCGCCGGAGCTCGAGCAGCAGGTGCAGCAGGCGCAGCAGCAGCTCGCGCAGACGCGCGCGGCGCTCAATCTCGCGAAGGCCGATCTCGCGCGGTGGAAGTCGCTTGCCGCGGACAGCGCGGTGAGCCGCGAAGAGCTCGATCAGAAGACCGCCGCCTTCGAAGCGGCGCAGGCGAACACCGGTGCGGCGGAAGCGAACCTTCGCCGCCTGACAGAGACGAACCGTTTCACGCGCGTCACCGCGCCGTTCAACGGTGTGATCACGGCGCGCAACGTCGACCTCGGCTCGCTGATCCAGTCGAACGGTGCGACGAGCTCGCCGATCGCGAGCGGCGGCGCCGGTTCGCAGGGCGCACTGTTCCGCATCGCGCAGACGGACACCGTTCGTACTTATATCTCCGTTCCGCAGGCCGACGCGTTGTCGATGACGCCGGGCATGGAAGCCGACGTCACGGTGCAGGAGCTGCCGAATCGGAAGTTCACGGGGCACGTCGTGCGGACGTCGAACGCACTCGACGCCGCGTCGCGCACGCTGCTCACGGAAGTCGACATCGTGAATCCCGGGATGACGCTGCTCTCGGGGATGTATGGTCAGGTGCACCTGCATCTCACGCGTCACGCGCCGGCGCTGATCCTTCCGTCGACGGCGCTCGTCGTTCGCCCGACGGGGACGCAGGTCGCCGAGGTCGAAAATGTGGCGGCCGGTCAGACGGCGACGATCAGGTTCGTGCCCGTCTCGGTCGGCCGCGATTACGGCGGCACCGTCGAGATCCAGAGTGGTGTGAGCGAAGGAATGTCGGTGATCTCGAATCCCAGCGCGGATCTGACGGATGGAATGAAGGTGCGAATCGTCAAGCCGAAGGCCGAGCCGGCGGAAAAAAAGTAGAGTCTTCGTTGTTCGGTCGGACGCCTCCGTCTAAGTGAAGGCAGCCCGTCGATTGGACGGCAAACACGCGAAAGAAAAAGCCGAAGCCCGCGAAAGGAGCATCAGCGCTCCCTTCGCGGGCGTTGTGTTTTTTCATTCGCGGATTTCGGCGATTGTTCGCGGGTTTGCCGTTTCGGTGACAGGGAGCTTCCGCTCGCAGGAGGCGTCAGGGGCGGGCGATCTCGGCGGGAGGCATCTCCACCTGCCGCTCCAGATAAACCAGATATCCGCCGATGAGCCGCGCGACCGTCTGCACCCGGGCCCCCAGCGACGCGAAGGTCTGCGCTGAGATGAGCTCGGCTTGCCGAGCGACGGCGAGTTGCGTCTCGAGCCGGAGCAGCTCACGTTTGGCGGCTCGGTAGAGCAGGCGTTGTTCGGCTGCGGTATAGCGGCCATAGCCGTCGGCGATGGCGCCGGCGACGCCGAGGGCGGTGAGCATGAGTTGGTCGCACACGACCTTGGTTTCCCGGCGGGCGGACTGGCGGGCGGCGCGGACCGTCTCGGCGGCGAGCGAGACGGCTTCCTGCCAGACTTTGAGGTCGCGAATACTGGCTGCCATGCCCGAAGATGGACACGAAGTTGCACGCGCCCGGCACCGAACCGTTTCCGGGCGTATCCTTGGGTCCTGGGTCCTCGGTCCTCGGTCCTCGGTCCTCGATCCTCGGTCCTGGAGGGATCTAAATGGGCAACCATCTAAATCCATGCGATTTCAGAACCTAAGACCCACGACCTAGGCCCCGATGGAAAGGGGACTTCAAAGGTCGGGTTGCCCTGCAAGCCCACCTTGTGATATTTTTCACAAGCAAGACAGAACCTTCACGCCGTCACGCTTTCCGACCCCACCGTATGGCAACCGACACCACACTCCGCCCCGGCGAGATCAAGGACATCCTCCTTCGCGAGATCGAGGCCGCCGACCTTCACGAGCTCGATGTCGAAGAAGTTGGCACCGTCCTCGAAGTGAAGGACGGCATCGCTCGTATCTATGGCCTGCAGAAGGCCATGGCCGGCGAGATGCTCGAGATCACGTCGTCCGAGACGGGGAATAAAGTCACCGCGCTCGCGCTGAACCTCGAAGAGGACAACATCGGCGCCGTCGTGCTCGGTGACTATTTGCAGCTCAAGGAAGGCGACGAAGTCCGTCGCACCTCTCGCGTGCTCGAAGTGCCCGTCGGTCCGGAGCTGATCGGACGCGTCGTCGACGCGCTCGGCCAGCCGCTCGACGGCCACGGCGACATCAACGCCAAGCTCACTCGCAAGGTCGAGTCCGAGGCCCCTGGCATCATCGTGCGTCAGCCCGTCAAGGAGCCGATGCAGACCGGTCTCAAGGCCGTCGACTCGATGATCCCGATCGGCCGCGGCCAGCGCGAGCTCATCATCGGTGACCGCGGCATCGGCAAGACCGCCGTCGCCATCGATACGATCATCAATCAGAAGGGCCAGGGCGTCATCTGCGTCTACGTCGCGATCGGTCAGAAGGCGTCGACCGTCGCCTCGGTGGTGCAGCGCCTCAAGGAAGCGGGCGCGATGGAGTACACCATCGTCGTCGTCGCTTCGGCGTCCGACCCGGCCCCGATGCAGTACATCGCGCCGTACTCGGGCTGCTCGATGGCCGAGTACTTCATGTACAACGAAGGCAAGCCGACGCTGTGCGTGTACGACGACCTCTCCAAGCAGGCCGCCGCGTACCGTCAGCTCTCGCTCGTCCTTCGTCGTCCGCCGGGCCGCGAAGCGTTCCCGGGCGACGTGTTCTATCTCCACTCGCGTCTCCTCGAGCGCGCGGCGAAGCTCAGCGAGGATCCGTCGGTCGTCGACGGCAAGAACATCCTCAAGCCGGGCGGCTCGCTGACGGCGCTGCCGATCATCGAAACGCAGGCCGGTGACGTCTCGGCGTACATCCCGACGAACGTCATCTCGATCACCGACGGCCAGATCTTCCTCGAGTCCGACCTCTTCTTCGCGGGCGTTCGTCCCGCGATCAACGCCGGCATCTCGGTGTCGCGCGTCGGTGGCTCGGCGCAGATCAAGGCGATGCGTTCGGTTGCCGGTCGTCTCCGCCTCGACCTCGCGCAGTTCCGTGAGCTCGAAGCCTTCTCGGCGTTCGCGTCGGATCTCGATGCCGCGACCCGTCGCCAGCTCGATCGCGGCGCGCGCACCGTCGAAGTCCTCAAGCAGCCGCAGTACGCGCCGATGCCGGTCGAGCAGCAGGTCATGATCATCTACGCGCTCACCAACGGCTTCATCGACGACGTGCCGGTGAACCAGGTCCGGGCGTGGGAGAAGAGCTTCCACGAGTTCATGTCGCGCTCCTTCCCGCAGGTCGGCAACGGCATCAAGACGGGCAAGGCGCTGACGAAGGAGATCGAGGCCGAGCTGAAGAACGGCATCGAAGCCTTCAAGAAGCAGTACCAGCCGGCGTCGCCGAACTCGGGCATCACGAAGGCGGACCTGTAACATGGCGAAGGGCCGCGAGCTCAAAGGTCGCATCAAGTCCGTCGAGAACACGCGCAAGATCACGCGCACGCTCGAGATGGTCGCGACTTCGAAGATGAAGCGCACGCAGGATCGTGTCGCCGCAGCGCGCCCGTACGCCGAAGCGCTGCGCGACGTGATCGGCAGCCTGTACTCGCCGGAGCTCGCGGAGAAGTTTCCGCTGCTCCGCCAGCCGACGCAGGTGAAGCGGGTCGCGGTCATCGCCCTCACGGCGAACCGCGGCCTCGCCGGTGCGTTCAACGCCAACCTGATCAAGGAAGCCCGCGCGACGATCGCTCGTCTCGAGGGCGATGGCGTGACGGTCGACGTGCACGCGGTCGGCAAGAAGGTCGCCGGCTACTTCCGCTACCTCGGCCGCACGCTCGCGACGACGAACATCGAGATCGGCGATCGTCCGACGGCCGAGCAGGCCGCCGGCATCATCAACGAGCTGATGGCGCAGTTCGCGCGCGGTGAGCTCGATGGTGTGTACGTGACCTACCCGAACTTCAAGTCGATCCTCTCGGCGCCGCCGACGACGATGCAGGTCCTCCCGGTGCAGCCGCCCGAAACCGGCGCCACGCAGCGTGAGTACATCCTCTCGCCGGACGCGGACACGATCCTCAGCGAGCTGCTCCCGCTGTACGTTCGCAACGCCGTCTACCGCGCGCTGGTCGAGATGACCGCCGCATTCTATGCGGCGCAGCGCACGGCCATGAAGAACGCGACCGACAACGCGAGCGACATGCTCAAGGTCCTCGGCCGCACCTACAACCGCGCCCGTCAGGCCTCGATCACGCAGGAAATCGCCGAAATCGTCGGCGGCGCCGCCGCACTGCAAGGGTAGGTCCTGAATCTCAGGTCCTGGATCTTAGGTCCGCGGTCCTCGCAACTCCCAGGACCTCACCCCCAGGACCCAGGACCAAGAGTGTCAGCCCGTTAGAAGTTCTGTATTACGAGTTTACGAAAGCAGTAATTACAACAGCATAGAGATCTTCCATGGCTACTGCCACCGCGATTCATAACATTGGCAAGGTCGTCCAGGTCATCGGACCGGTCCTCGACGTCGAGTTCGAGGCCGAACACCTGCCGGAGCTCTACAACGCGCTCGATATCCGCGGCAAGGCGGCGGATGGCGAAGACATCCGCGTCGTCGCCGAAGTGCAGCAGCACATCGGCCGCAACCAGGTGCGCGCCGTCGCCATGTCGTCGACGGACGCGATCGTCCGCGGCATGGAAGTCGTCGACACCGGCGGCCCGATCTCGGTGCCGGTCGGACAGGCGGCGCTCGGCCGCATCCTCAACGTGCTCGGTGAGCCGGTGGACAACGGCGCGCCGATCCCGAAGGACGCCCCGCGCTGGCCGATTCACCGCAAGCGCCCGGACTTCGTGAACCTCGAGCCGAAGACGGAAGTCTTCGAGACGGGCATCAAGGTCATCGACCTCATCGCCCCGTTCGTGAAGGGCG
>CBHWBX010000310.1:0-5829 GCA_966111935.1 uncultured Gemmatimonadaceae bacterium | reverse complement strand
TGCTGGTACCGCTCTTACTTCGACCGCGACGTGAGCGGCGTCGGCGTCGGCGTCGGGCCGGCGACGAGGTACGGCGACTGACGGAACATCTCGTTGACCGCTGCCTGAACGACGTCGGACGTGATGCCGCTGTTCAGCAGACCGGTGGCGACGCCCGCCCAGACCGCGCGGATCGACTTGTTCGTCGTATCCACCGAGGCCGTCGGGATGATCGTCACGACGAGCGTGCCGCGGGCGTAGTCGGTCGTGCCGACCTGCGGGAACCACGGGAACGCGATGCCCCACGAGTTGTTGAAGCCCGGGAAGAACGAGAATACCGGCGAGAAGCCCCAGATCGAGAACCACGGATAGCTGACGAACGCGTTGTAGTGATCCGTCGCGCTGGCGCCCACGAGGACGACGAAGCTCTCCTTGACGCCCTGTCCGGTGACGTCGGTGTAGCCGCGCGCGAGCAGGTTCGACCGCACCTGGTTGAGCGCGACCGCGTCGAACGTGCGCGGAACGGCGACCGGCGTGCCGGTGACCGGGTTGAAGTGCACGATGGTATCCGGCATCGCGAACGAGAAGAGCGAATTGAAATCGAACGTCGAGTCCTTGAACGTGACCACGGTGCCGACCGCCGGCGTCGTCGGACTCAGGATGATAAAGTTGCCGTCGTCGTCGCCGCAGGCGCCGACCGCAAGCGCACCGATCAGACCGACTGCGGGCAGAATCACGCGCGTGAGGCGCGGTCTTGCGAATACTCCGAACATGCCGTCCTCCATTGCAGCTCCAGTGAAAACCCACGCGGCCTTCCAGCCGCTCTCCGACGGTATCGGGTCACGGCACTCCGAACGTATTGGGCCTTGGTTTCTTCTCCCTTCGTCTTATCCGACTCACATGCGGACTCGGCGCGTTCGGCACATCGCGATCGTCCGACCATGGTCGGATCCCCGTTATGCGGCGCGATCCGTAGCGTGTCTCCTTATGACAGTCGTCGCGCTGATCGGAATCGCCGCCAAGGTGAGCCTCGCGCTCATGGTGCTCGCCGTCGGACTGGCGGCGCATCCGCGCGATGCCACGTATCTGTTCCGGCACTGGGGACTGTTCATTCGCTCGCTGCTCGCGATGCACGTGATCATGCCGTTGATCACGCTCTGGGCGGCGGTGATGTTCGAGCTCGATCCCGTGGTGAAGGTGGCGCTCGTCGCGCTGTCCGTCTCACCGATGCCGCCCTTCCTGCCGAGCAAGGCACTGCGCTCCGGCGGGAACGCTGCGTACATCACCAGCCTCCTGACGGTCGTCTCGGTGCTGTCGGTCGTCGTCATCCCAGCGAGCTTCGGCTTCCTCGGCGCACTCTTCGACCGGTCGTTGAGCGTCCCGCTCGGCGACATCGAGCGCATTCTCTCGATCGGCATTCTCGCGCCCCTCGGGCTCGGGATGATCGTGCGTCGCGTCGTGCCGCACGCGGCGGAGCGCGGAGCGCCGCTCGTCTCGAGGGTGGCGACGATCATTCTCCTCGTCGTGCTGCTCCCGATCCTCGTCTCGATGTGGCCGGACATGCGCACGCTGATCGGCAACGGGACGCTCGTCGCGATCATCTTCCTGACGCTGGTCGGCTTGCTCGTCGGTCACGTGTTCGGCGGCCCGCGGCACGACCACCGCGAAGTGCTCGCGCTGGCGACGTGCGCGCGCCATCCGGCGATCGCGATCGCGATCGTGACGCTGAACTTTCCCACGGCGCCGATGGTCGCGCCGGCGGTCCTGCTCGCGATCATCGTCGCCGCCGTCACCACGCTGCCGTACGAGCATTGGATGCGCCGCACGCTCGTGCCGGCCCCGCGTCGCCATCGCTACACGGGAGCCGAGCGGCGCGGTCGCGTCTGACGACCAACGGCGATGCGGCTGTCGCCCGGTCGTCGCGCGCTGCTCGCGGCGCTGATCACCTGGCTTCCCCTCGCGCTGCTCACGCTCGAGCAAACCGGCTGGCGCAGCGACCTCGCGATCTCGTTCTATCGTGACGTCGCCGTGCACGTCCGGTTTCTCGTCGGCGTCCCCGCGTTGATCCTCGCCGAGCCGGTCTGTCTGCCGAGACTGACGCGGCTCGCGCGCCACTTCGTGCGCGCGGGAATCGTCTGCCACGTCGACCCGTTCATGGAGATCGTACGACGGACGCGGCGCGAGATCGGCTGCGTGTGGACGCGCGTCTGCATCGTGGTCGCCGCCTCCGCGCTCACGTCGCTCTTTCTGCGCGCCGACTCGATCGCCACGCTGACCGCGTGGAATCGCGGCGCGAACGGTCCCCTGGGCCTCTCGGCCGCGGGACTGTGGCATGCGATCGTGAGCGTACCGCTGCTGACCGGGCTCGTCCTCGGATGGCTCTGGCGTCTCTTCAGGTGGGCGCAGTTTCTCGCGCGCGTCGCGCGACTGGAGATGCGACTCATCGCCGGACATCCGGACCGTCACGCGGGACTGGGCTTCCTGGCAGAGTCACTCGCGGCCATGGCGCCGGTCGGGTTCGCGCTGTCGACGCTGATCGCCGCCGGCGCCGCCGGTCAGATCGTGCAGCTCGGGCGATTGTCGTCCTCGGAGATCTATCGCGACGCAGGCCTTGTCATCTTCCTCGCGCTGGTCTTTTCGCTGCCGCTGTTCGCCTTCGTTCCGGTGCTGCTGCGCGCCCGGCATCACGGCGCGCTGCTGTATGGAACGCTCGGACAGAAGCTCGGGCGTGCGTTCGAAGGACGATGGATTCGCGTGCCGACGATCGACACGGATCGCGCGCTCGAGGCGAGCGATTTCTCGGCGACGGTCGATGCGAGCTCGATCATCCAGATCGGGCTCTCGGTCGGCCTGGTTCCATTCGGCCTCGCCGACTTTCTGTTGTTGGTGGCGGCGATGCTCCTGCCGTTCGCGCCGATCGTCGCGATGTCGGTGCCGCCGGCGCCGCTAGGGGCCGCCGCGTCCCACCAGGGGGTTTGAGGAGGACGAGGGCTTAGGAACGGCATGGGGCTACGGTCGCCCTCTGAGGTTCCTAACCCGTCGTCCCTACCCCTGATCCCTTGCTATTGTGGTGGGCTCACCACCACGTAGCTCGTCGTCGTGCCTTCGAACTGCGGCTGATACCACGTGTCGCCGCAATGGTTGTACGCGATGCCGTTCACGACAGTCGTCACGCAATCCGCGGGTAGCGCGTAGACGGTCGAGCCGATCGCCGCGGCCGTGATCGCGCCGCCGACGAGCGCACCAGCCGCCGCGGCCCCCCATGGGTTGTAGCAGCAACCGTCCCAGTGATCATCCCAGTCGCCCGCGTTTCCGCCGTTCACGTCGATGTCGGCGGCGTTGATCGGACGATTGTTGATGACGTTGTTGCGGTTGCCGATGTTGTTGCCGCGATTCGGATTGTTCGCGACGATGTTACCCCGGTTCGGGTTGTTCGCGATGTTTCCGCGATTCGGCGCGCTGGGGCGACTCGCGATGTTGCCGCGATTGATGCCACCGCCAAATCCTCCTCCGCCGAATCCGCCGGCCGGACGCGAAACGCTCGGGCGGGCCGCCGCGCGCATCCCACCAAAACCGCCACCGCCGCCACCGCGGAATCCGCCGCCTCCACCGCCGCGGAAACCACCACCGCGTCCACCGCCACGTCCGCCGCCGCCGCGGCGCTGGGCCATTGCCGCGCTATCCGCAAGACAGGTGAGCGCGAGGCCGATCAGTGCCCAGGTTCTCAGCTGTCGAATCATTTCGGGCCTCCCTGCTTCTTGGTAAATGCAGCCTCAGGCTTCACCTCGGCGAAGGTGATCTTCGTCGCGTCCTTCGGCGGACTGAAGGCAAACGCCTTGTCGTCGAACGACGGCGCGAGGTTCCACGTGTACGTGGAGATGTGCTGCGGCCGTGCGTCGTCGGTCGTCGTCGTGAGCACGACCTTGAGCGGCAGCGGGTATTGCCCGTTCTGAATCCAGACCTGCCAATCGAGTCCAGGCTGGCGGAACGAATACTGTTCGCACGTGATGCCGTTCACGTTCGCGGGGCCGACATCATCGGCGACCGTGATCTCCTTCATCTCCGACTCGTCGGTGCCCCACCGGAACAGATCGACGAACGGCAGGTCGATCGCGAACCGGTCCTCGAGTGTGTCGGCGAGCTGCGCGATCGTCGCCGGCGCATTCGCCGTCGCGTAGTACTTCTTGCGCGGAGCCCAAAGCGTGAACGTCTTGCCGTCGTAGTAGAAGTTGCGCGGCTGTTTGTCATTCGTGACTTCGACGAGCATGCGGTTCGGTTTCTTGGCCAGCAGCATCGCCTGGCTCGTCGTCGTGATCAAACGTCCGTCCTCCGTGACTTCCTGCGTGGACACGTCGGCCTTCACCTGGATGGCGCTCAGTGTGCGCAGGTACGCGCCCATCTTCTCGAGAGCCGCGATCGCCGCGGGATCAATCTGTTTTTCCTGCTTGCTGGAGTCCGCCGCTTGTGCCGCGGCGGCGCCGGCCGAGCCGGCGGCCAGCGTCGCGATCATGGCGGCGCCGGCGATGAGTCGTGGCATGAAGCCTCCTGCCGAGTGAATGAGTGAAAACTCATGGCCGACAAGCAGGCTTCCCAATGCGACTTTCGCCCCAGCGCACGCCGTGACACGGCGCGCGTGCGGGACGAACGTCTCGCGTATCCCATGGTCCAATGCCGTGGACGGCAGATCTTTGGCCAATCTCAGTTCGTGGTGAACCGCAGGCGCGGCAGAGGTTCGCCGAGCCTGCAAACCCGCAGCAGAACCGAGGTGAGCTTATGAGGTGGGAAGCAGGAAAGACTCAAGTCCGGGAGAGATACGGCGACGCACTCCGGGTCGCCGTTACGCTGAGCGCGCTCTCGTTGCTGGCGCTCGCGCCGAATACGCAGGCGCAGAATCCGCCGACGCTACCCGTCACCCGCGTGACGGCGCCGTCGGTCACGTATACGCCCGGTCAGGAAGCGAAGATCAAGGGATACATCATCAGTCGCAACGGCGACGACATGATGCTGCAGGACGACCAGGGGCACATGAACCTCGTGACGCTCACGGCGGACACGAAGGTCGAGTCGCCCTCGGGCCTCTTCAACATGGACAAGAAGAGACGCGACGTGACGTCGCTGCTGCCCGGACTCGCCGTCGAAGTGAAAGGAAACGGCGGCCCGCGCGGCAATCTCGTCGCCGACAAGATCGTCTTCCATTCGAGCTCGTTGAAGACCGCCGAGCAGGTCGCGGCCGGAACGCTCGCGCTGCGCCGCAAGGTGAACGCGAACACCGACAGCATCGAAGCGCTGAAGGACCGCATGTCCGACAGCCTGCGGATGATCGAGGATCGCGCGCGCGACAGCCTTGCCGCGATCAACATGCGCTTCGACAACATCGACAACTACACGGCGAAGGACAGCGCGATCGTGAACTTCGCGACCGGCAGCGCGACGCTCGATGACCACGCGAAGTCGCGCCTCGACGCGATCGCCGACAACGGCATGATGCAGACGGGCTTCCTCGTCGAGGTGCGCGGCTACACCGATTCGCGCGGCGGCGAGCAGATGAACCAGGATCTCAGCGTGCGGCGCGCGCAGGCAATCGTCGACTATCTCGCCCAGCACAAGAACGTGCCGCTCCGTCGCATTCTGAACCCGACGGGCTTCGGTGAGATGGACCCGGTGGCGTCGAACCAGACGTCGATGGGCCGCGCCGAGAACCGCCGCGGTGAAGTTCGCATTCTCGTGAATCAGGGCGTCAACAAGTAGGACGGTGTTTCGCGCGTCGCCCCGCCACCGGCCCCCGCCCCAGCCGCCGGGCCGCCGCGCGGTTCGGGCCGCCCCCAGTACCAAAACCCCCCGCCGGGCGGT
>CBHWBX010000309.1:0-5839 GCA_966111935.1 uncultured Gemmatimonadaceae bacterium | reverse complement strand
GGCATCGCTCCGGGGACCGACGTCAATGCTGCCGGAACTGCAGGCAGCATTGACTCGGCTCCCCTGCGCGACGCCCCGCCCCGCTTCCTTTTTGCCGGCTGCTGCGCCGAAAGGGTGACGTGCCTCGCAGGGACACGCCTTACGATCAGCGTATGAGTCTCAAGCCATACGTCGATCCGATTCCAGAGCTCAAGCGTCAGATCGCCGAGCTCACCGTGCGCGAGCTGAAGGGAACGTGCGCCGGATTGGCCGGCGGCATCATCGGCGCCGACGACCGCCGCGCGACCGACCTGCGTCACGGCCGCCTGCAGCGCTTCTCGCTCGAGACACTGATCCGCTTCGCCACGCGTGCCGGACTGGTCGTCGAGCTGTCGACACATCCTCGCCGCTACAGCCGACCGAAAGAGTGAGTCGAAGCAAGGCGGGCGGGTGTCGCTGGAGGGGAGCCGAGCCAGTATTGCCTGCAGTATCGGCAATACTGGCGTCGGTCTCCGGAAGCGATACCCGCCCGCCGCCTCCGCGCGACAATCCTGACCTACAGCAGCGGCAGAACCCGCCGATCCGTCGACCCGTCGACGACTGCATACCCAGCGACGCCGACCGCCTCCCGAAGCTGATCGACTGTCACCCGACCGTCGTGCTCCACTTCGAGAGCCCCGATCGAGACATCGGCCCGCGTGATCCCGTCCACGGCCGCGAGCGCCGTAAAAACCGCGCGGACACAGTGTTGGCAGGTCATTCCTTCGACGCGGGCGCGAGTGATCATGCGGGAAAGATAGCGAAATGATATGTTCTCCCCATGAACACCGCCTTCCTCGGCCTCGGCGCCATCGGGCGCCCCATGGCGGCGCGCGTCGCTGCCGCAGGCCATTCGCTCGCGGTCTGGAACCGCACATCGGCCCGCGCGGCTGAGTTCGCCAAGGAGTCCGGCGCCCGACACGCCGCGACTCCCGCCGACGCCGTCCGCGGCGCCGAGATCATCATCACCTGCTTCTCTACGTCCCCGGACGTCTACTCCATCCTCGACGGCCCCGACGGCCTCCTCGCCGGCGTGGAACGGGGTGCCGTGCTCGTGGATTGTACCTCCGGTGATCCGGCGACCTCGCGACGGATCGCCGAACGGCTCGCCGAAAAGGGCGTCGAGTTCATCGACGCACCCGTGAGCGGCGGGACGAGCGGCGCCGAAAAGGGCACGCTCACCGTGATGGTCGGTGGAAGCGAAGCCGCGCTCGAGAAAGCGCGGCCGGTGATGGAATCGTTCGGTCAAAAGATCGTGCACTGCGGCGCCATCGGCGCCGGCGACACCGTGAAGGCGGTCAATCAGGCGTTCCTCGCCATCCATCTGCTCTCCGCCGCCGAGGGACTCGCGACCCTCGTCAAGGAAGGCGTGGATCCCGGCAAGGCGCTCGAGGTCATCAATGCATCGAGCGGCCGCTCCAACTCGTCGATGAATCTCATTCCCGAGCGCGTGCTCACCCGCGCGTTCCCGCGCACCTTCCGTCTCGCGCTCCTCGAGAAGGACATCGGCATCGCCGCGGAGCTCGCGCGCGCCAATCGCGTCCCGGCCCCTGTCATGCAGCTCACCGCCGACGTCTTTCGCATCGCGCGCGGCGAGCTCGGTGAAGTCGCCGATCACGTCGAGATCGTGAAGATGGTCGAACAGTGGGCCGGAGTGGAGATCGAGTGACCGCCATCGCTGAGCCGCGCACGACGACGGTCGCGTCCGTCGAACAGATCCGCGCGAACTTCCCCGCGCTCGAGCGGGTGCACAATGGATTTCCGGTCGCCTACTTCGACGGCCCCGGCGGCACCCAGGTGCCGCGCCAGGTCGTCGACGCGATGTCCGACTATCTCCTGCATCACAACGCGAATACCCACTGGAAGTATCCGACGAGCGAGGAGACGGATGCGATCCTCGCCGGGGCGCGCCAGACGGTCGCCGAGTTCCTGAACGGCCGCGCCGACGAGATCGCGTTCGGCCAGAACATGACGACGCTCACCTTCCATCTCGCGCGCGCCTTCGGTCGCGACTGGAAGCGGGGCGACGAAGTCGTGCTCACCGAGATCGATCATCACGGCAACGTCGGGCCGTGGACGGCGCTCGAGAAGGACTTCGGCGTCGTCACGAAGATGGTGAAGCTCGACACGACGCGCGGTGTTCTCGACTGGAGCTCGCTCGAGGCGGCGATCACGCCGCGCACGAAGCTCGTCGCGATCAACGCCGCGTCGAATGCGCTCGGCACGATCACCGACGTCGCGAAGGCGGCGGAGCTCGCGCACGCGGTGGGCGCGAAGGTCTTCGTCGATGCGGTGCACTACGCGCCGCACAACCTCGTCGACGTCGCCGCGCTCGGCTGCGATTTCCTTGGCTGCTCGGCGTACAAGTTCTACGGTCCGCACATCGGCATCCTCTGGGGGAAGCGCGATCTCATCGAGTCGCTCGACGTCCCGCGACTCATGCCGGCGCCGCAGGAATCGCCGGAACGTCTCGAGACGGGCACGCAGAACCACGAGGGGATCGCCGGCGCGGCGGCCGCGGTCGAGTTCCTCGCGTCGCTCGCCGGGAATCGTGGATCGCGGCGCTCGGCGCTCGACGCGACCTTCGGCGCGCTGCACGCGCGCGGCGATGCGCTGCTCGCGCGGATGTGGAACGCGCTGAGCGAGATCGACGGATTGACGCTCTACGGTCCGCCGCCGGGCACGCCGCGCACGCCGACGCTGTCGTTCACGCTGCGCGGTTACAAGACCGACGACGTCGCCGTCGCGCTCGCGAAGCGCGGCGTCTTCGTGTCGAACGGCGATTTCTACGCGGCCACGGTCGTCGATCGACTCGGCCTCGTCCCCGACGGCCTCGTGCGCGTCGGATGCAGCTGCTACACGTCCGATGCCGAGATCGACCGTCTGATCGACGGCGTGCGCACTCTCGCTCGCGAGCGTGCGTAGCCGCGTCGCGGGTCTCGCTGTCGCGGCGATCGCATCGATCGCCGTCGCCCCGCGGGCGAGCGCGCAGCGCGTCCGTGGGACGCTGACGGACAGCGTCACCCGCGAGCCCATCCGCGGAGCCGTCGTCACGCTGACGGACTCCGCCGGCAACATGCTGTCGCGCGGCATCGCCGACATGTCCGGTGCGTGGTCGGCAATCGCGATGAAGGGCGTGCGCGGCGCGCACATCGTCCGCATCGGCTATCGTCCGCGCGACCTGCGCCTCACCGAGCGCGACACGGTCATCATGGCGTCGATGCAGCCGATTCCGGCGCGCCTCGGCGCGATCGCCGCGTCGGACACGCGCATCTGTCCCGGCAACACCGCCGCGAGCGACGCGCTCGAGCTCTGGGAGCAGGCGCGCGCGGGTCTGCTCGCGAGCGTCGTCGCGCGCGAGATCAAGGCGCCGCGCGTACGTCTGCGTTCCTATCGCCGCACGCTCGATCCGGTGACTCGCCGTCCCGTCGGAGACACGATCGAGTATCGCGACCTCGTCGCCGACCGGTCGTTCGTCGCGGCGCGGGCACCGTGGGTCTTCGCCGAGTCGGGCTACCTGTTCGAGTACGCCGGCGGCACGCGCGACTACTACGCGCCGGACGAGAACGTGCTGCTCGATCGCACCTTCGTCGCCACGCACTGTCTGCGCGTCGTCGAAGGACGCGGGCCACGCGCCGCGCAGGTCGGCATCGCCTTCGAGCCGATTCGTGCCGAAGAACGCGCGGAGATCCCCGACGTCGACGGCGTGCTCTGGCTCGACCGCGCGACGCTCCAGCTGCGCGCGCTCGAGTATCATTACACGAACGTCGAGCGTGAAGCGCGCGAGGCGGGCGGCATGCTCGACTTCGCCCAGATGCCGACCGGCGTGCCGATGATCGAGCGGTGGTCGATCCACTCGCCGATGCTCGCCTTCGACGACAACCGGCCCGAGGGCTCGCGTCCGATCCCGCGTGCCGAGCGGCGCAACGTCCGCGTCCTTGGCTACCGCGAGACGGGCGGACAGATCGCGTTCGCCAGTTGGGACGACGGCGCCGTGTGGCGCAGCACGCTGCCGCACCTGCGCGGCACCGTCACCGATCAGAGCGGAAAGCCGGTGGCGAACGCGTTCGTGTGGCTGCGCGACACGCCCGATACGGCGCGGACTGGACCGGATGGACGCTGGGAGATGCCGCCCGTGCCGCCGGGCCGCTACTTCGTCTTCGCGTCCGACTCGATGCTCGCGCGCGCCGCGGTTCCGCGCTCGCTGCCTCAGGTGGCGATGGTCTTCGCCGATCAGGCACCCGAGCTGAAGATGAACTTCTACTCGCGGGCGCAGGTGCTGCCGTCGCTCTGCCCGCGAAATTCCTACAGGCCCGGCACCGGCGTGCTGCTCGCGCGCGTCATCGACGCCGCCGGCGAGCCGGTGCCGAACGCCGAGATTCGGCTCGAGACGTCACGGCTCCTCGTCAAGTCCGACACGATCGTGCAGCCGCAGTCGCGCGTCGGCACGGCGGGCGATGACGGGAGCTTCGTCGTCTGCGGGATCTCGCACGAGCGTCCGATCGTCGTGCGCGCGTTCAAGGGACGTCAGGCCGGCGGCGTCGCCGTCGAGCGGTGGGGCGACGAGGTGATCACCGTCGCGATTCCCATCCGCCCGATCACGCCCTAGCGTTACTTCTTCCGCGACGCGTACGTCTTCTCGAGCGCCGGCCGGAAGACGTCGTACTGCGAGCCGGGGTTCCAGAGCACCCAGCCGTCGTACCCCGACTCATAGACCGCCTTCTTCTGCGCCTCGAGCTCGGCGGGCCCGTACGGCGGCTTGCCGAGCGAGAACGCCTGGAGCCACGGGCGGATGTGTTCGGGATCTTTAATGCCAAGTTTCTGATCGCGCTGGCGCGCCCGCGTGATCGCGATCTTGATCACCTTGTACGGCTCGGCGTTCGGCACCGGGATGCCGAGGTCGCCGCGCGGGTAGTGCGACGGATAGACCATCGGCAGCACGACGTCGACGACCGGCGAGAGCCGCTCCCAGTCCTGTCCGACCTCGAGCGGCCCGGCGACCGTCGTCGTGAGCCCGAAGATGTCCGCCGTCGAACGCGCGCCCTGCTTGTTGATCCGCGTCTTCGCTTCCTTGAGGAACGCGGCGAGCGCGTCCGGCTTCGATACGCCCTTCGAGTCGCCGAAGACCTGCTTTGGCAGGCTGGGGAAGGGCTCGGGGAAGCGGATGTAATCGAACTGGATCTCGGGGAAGCCCATCTTCGCGAGCTCCTCGGCGATCCCGATGTTGTAGTCCCAGAGCTCGCGGTGGTACGGGTTCACCCACGCGAGACCCTTGTGATCGCGCCAGATCGAGCCGTCGGTGCGGCGGATCGTCCATTCGGGATGCACGCGAGCCGTCACCGAATCCTTGAACACGACGATGCGCGCGATCGGAAGAATGTTGTGCGCCTTCAACGTGTCGAGGATCGCCTTGACGTTGCGCAGCTTCCCAGACGCGCCGGCATTCTTAGCGAACTCCGGATTGGTCGTGTTGAAGTTGAGCCCGAACTCGTCCTTCATGTCGATGACGAGCGCGTTGATCTCGGTCGAGTCGGCGATACCGATCAGCTTCTTGAGCGTGCGTCCGTGCGACGCCCAGCGATTGACGTAGAGCGCGCGCACCGCGTGCGGTTGCGACTGTGCATCAGCCGCCGGCGCGAGCAGCGCGGCAGCGAGGAGAGCGAGGAGGTATCGGTGCATGAGGGGAGAAAGGTATGTCATCATGACCTCCGCACCTTCCACGCCGTCAATTTGAGGATCGTGGATCGAGGAGCGGGGATCGGGATCGGGATCGAGGAGCGGGGATCGGGATCGAGGAGCGGGGATCGGGATCGAGGAGCGG
>CBHWBX010000308.1:0-5874 GCA_966111935.1 uncultured Gemmatimonadaceae bacterium | reverse complement strand
CTCCGTCACTTCGATCTCGTGAGCCAGCGGTCGACGCGCGCCGTGGATCTCGCGCTCGTGCTTCCGGTCGACGGGCACGTGACCGAGGACGCCGGCGACTACGAGCGCGGCTCGATCATCTCGCTCTTTCCACCCGATACGCTGCTGGTCGTCCCGAAGAACGAGCACATCGAGCCCGAGCTCCAGCGGACCTGGCAGGACGCCGCGCACCACATCGACCTCGCGCGCCGGCGCGGCGACGACGTCGCCAATCGCGACGAGCTGTTCGAGACGCCCCAGGTCACGCTCGCCGCGCTCAAGCGGCTGGGTACGATCGCGGCGATCCAGGAGGGCGAGGACGCCGACGTCGTGTTTCCGCTGCGTGCGCCGGAGCCGGTCGATCGCGACATCAAGCAGCTCAAGCGGCTCGTGCGTGACGGCACGCCGACGATCATCCTCTGCGACAACGAAGGGCAGTGCGAGCGGCTCGACGAGCTGCTGAGCGACGACTACACCGGTCCGTCGCCCGCGGCGCTGTCGATCGGCGTGCTCGATGGCGGATTCATCGTGCCTCCCGCGGCGGGACAGCGGGAAGGCCTGCGCGTCCTCACCGACCACGAGATCTTCCGGCGCGAGCGTCGCATCCGCCGCGCGCGCCGCTATATCAGCGGCACCGCGGCGCTCGACACGATGTCGCTCAAGAACGGCGACTACGTGGTGCATCTCGAGCACGGCGTCGGCATCTATCGCGGCATCGAGACGATCTTCGTCGGACAGAGCACGATCGAGGTTGCGGTCGTCGAGTACGAGGGGGGCGATCGCCTCAACGTCCCGCTCTATCGCATCGATCAGCTCGAGCGCTATCGGTCGGCGGACGACGTCTCGAGCGACTCGCCGCCGCCGCGCCTGCACAAGCTCGGTGGAAAGCGCTGGGCCGCGCAGCGCGACAAGGCACGCGCCGCGATTCGGGAGATGACCGTCGAGCTGCTCGACCTGTACGCGCGCCGGAAGATCGCCAATCGTCCGCCGCACGTGCCCGATACGCCCTGGCAGAAGCAGCTCGAGTCGGCATTCCTGTTCGAGGACACGCCCGACCAGCGCACGGCGACGACGCAGGTGAAGGGCGACATGGAGAGCACGCGCCCGATGGACCGCCTGCTCGTCGGCGATGTCGGCTACGGCAAGACGGAGATCGCCGTGCGCGCCGCGTTCAAGGCCGTGCAGTCGGGACGTCAGGTCGCCGTGCTCGTGCCGACGACGATTCTCGCCGATCAGCACCATCGCACCTTCTCCGAGCGCTTCGCCGATTTCCCGATCAAGGTTGCCGCGCTGTCGCGCTTCCAGACCGCGAAGGAGCAGGCCGCGGTCCTCGCCGAGCTCGCGGAGAAGAAGGTCGACATCGTCATCGGCACGCACCGTCTGCTCAGCCCGGACGTGACGTTCGCCGATCTCGGGTTGATCGTCGTCGACGAGGAGCATCGGTTCGGCGTGAAGCACAAGGAGCGGCTCAAGCAGCTCAAGCTCCAGACGGACGTCCTCACGCTCACCGCGACGCCGATTCCGCGCACGCTCCATCTGTCGCTCGCCGGTCTGCGCGACATGACGCTGATGCAGACGCCGCCGCGCGATCGCTCGCCCGTGCTCACCTACGTCGAGCCGTGGGACGATGGTCTGATCGACGAAGGGATCTCGCGCGAGTTAGATCGCGGCGGTCAGGTCTTCTTCGTCCACAATCGGATCGAGACGATCCAGGCGATCGCCGACCACATCAAGCGCATCGTGCCGCGCGCGCGCATCGCCGTCGGCCACGGGCAGATGAAGGAGAAGGAGCTCGAGGACGTGATGCACTCGTTCGTGCGGGGCGACGTCGACGTGCTCGTCTCGACGCTCATCGTCGAGTCGGGGCTCGACGTCTCGAATGCGAACACGATGTTCGTGAATCGCGCCGACCACTTCGGCCTCGCGCAGCTCTATCAGCTGCGCGGCCGCGTTGGTCGGTCGCACCGCCGCGCGTACTGCTATCTCATCGTCCCCGATACGGTCGATCCCGACGCCGAGCGCCGCCTCGAGGTGCTCGAGCACCACACCGAGCTCGGGGCCGGCTATCGCATCGCGCTCAAGGACATGGAGATGCGCGGGGCGGGGAACCTGCTCGGCGCCGAGCAGTCGGGCTTCGTGCACGCCGTGGGCTTCGACATGTATCTGCGCATGCTCGAGGAAACCGTCACGCGGTTGATGTCCGGCGACGCCGCGCCGAAGCTCGTGCCGTCGGATGTGACGATCGACACACCGAACTATCTGCCCGACGATTACGTCGTCTCGCAGGACGCGAAGATCGACGTCTACAAGCGCCTTGCTCGCTTCGAGGATCCGGGTGACGTCGAGAAGCTGCGCGCCGAGCTACGGGACCGGTTCGGGCCGCTACCGGCCCCCGCCGAGGCGATGCTCGCGCTCGCCCAGCTGCGGATCATCGGCGGAGCTATGGGGATAGAAGGAATCCTGGTGCGGGGCGACGAAGCTCGTATTACCTTTAGAGATTCTGCCGTGCCCAAAGTGAAAGGCCTGCAAGCGGCTTTTCACGACGTCCAGTTCCAAGCGGAGGTCCGCCGTGCGGTTCCGCTGTCGTTGAAGCTTACCCGCCTCGGTGGTGCTCCGATGCTCGACGGACTCGTCCGCGCGCTGAGGAGTCTGGTTCCCTCTCCTAGCCCCTAGCCCCCCGAATTACATGCGCTCTCGTTCGCTCGCCGGAATCGCGGTTGCCTCCGTGGCCGTCGCCGCCTGCTCCGGTCTGAAGGACGCTCTTACGGCTCACGTCGACGTCGTCGCTCGTGCCGCCTCGCAGGAGCTGTCCGTGAACCGCCTCGGCGACCTCCTCGGCAACGCCAAGATCCAGGTGCCGGTGACCAAGGACAATGCGATGATCGTCGCGGACCTCTGGACCGGATACGAACAGATCGCGTATGCCGCCGCGCACGGCGACTCGCTCTCCGACAAGAAGGCGATCGACGCCGCGTTCGCGCCGCTCATCAATCAGCAGCTGCTGAACCGCTACATGGATTCGGTCTCCAAGACCCTCCAGGTCGATTCGGCGAGCGAGAAGACCTACAACGAGGCCGCGGGCGGACTGCTCGCCGCGCGCCACATCCTCATCGGCTTCAAGAACCCGGGCGTTCCGGCGACGCAGGCCGAGAAGGATTCGCTCCGCAAGAAGGCCGAGCAGGTCCGCGCGCAGGTCACGCCGGCGAACTTCGCCGAGATGGCCAAGAAGTACAGCACCGATCCGACGGCCCAGCAGAACGCCGGCAACCTCGGCGTCTTCCCGGCGCCGATGATGATCGCCGCCTTCTCGAACGCCACCAAGGCGCTCAAGCCGGGCGAGATCTCGCAGCCGATCGAGACGCAGTTCGGCTACCACATCATTCAGCGCATGCCGTACGCGGACGTCGCGAAGGACTTCGCGCAGTCGTACGGGTCGGTCGCCAAGCACATCGCCGACAGCCTCTACATCGCCAAGCTCGAGAGCGAAGGCGGCGTCGAGGTGAAGACGAACGCGGTCTCCTCGATCAAGGACGCCGCGAAGGAGCCGAACAAGCACCGCGCGGACAAGGGCACGCTCGCGACCTTCAAGGGTGGTGAGCTCACGGTCGCCGACTTCATGAACTGGGTCGACGCGGTGCCGCCGCAGCAGCAGCTCCTCCAGCGCATTCCGCAGGCGCCGGACTCGGAGCTCAAGCCGTTCGTGAAGCAGGTCGCGATGCAGCAGCTCCTCCTCCAGCGCGCCCAGCAGGCGCACGTCGACATCCCGGCGGAGATGCGCACGAACCTGTACTCGTCGGTCGCGCAGCTCGTCGGACAGGTCTGGCAGCAGCTCGGCGTCGATCCGAAGTCGCTCGCCGACAGCGCCAAGACGACGGCCGAGAAGGAGCGCCTCGCCGCCTCGCGCGTCGACGCCTACCTCGATCGCATGATGAGCGGCCAGGCCCAGGTCATGAACATCCCGGTGCCGCTCAAGAAGATGCTCGACACGAAGTACGAATCGTCGGTGAACACGCAGGGTGTCGACCGTGCCGTGGAGCGCGCGCAGAAGGTTCGCGCCTCGGCGGATTCGGCTCGCGCGGCGAATCAGCCGAAGTCGGCGGTTCCGATCCCGGGTATGGGTGGCGCTCCGGCTCCGGGCGCCGCGCCGGCCGGTCCGCCGCCGGGTGCCGCTCCCGCTGGTCCGCCGCCGGGCACGCCGTAAGCAGCCGTCATCCTGAGCGTAGCGAAGGACCCCTTTCACTGAGGAGATCTCCTCGGCGGAGAGGGGTCCTTCGTCGCTTCGCTCCTCGGGATGACGCGAGAGAACATTGAGGCCACTATCTGGGTATCTTGTAGTATGCGAACTTCCCTCGTCTTCGCCTCGTCGGTCGCGCTCGCTGTGAGCGCGGCGCCGCTGCTCGCGCAGCAGCCCGCAGCGCAGCCCAACTCCGTTCAGCTCGAGTCGATCGTCGCCGTCGTCGGCGACGCCGTGATCACGCGCTTCGAGCTCATGGAGCAGGTGCTCAACAAGATTCAGCGCCGTGAAGTCCCGCAGCCCGCCACGGCGGCGGACACGCTGGCGCTGGAGAAGGAGACGCTCGACGACATGATCGACGAAGAGCTCCTCCTACAGAAGGCGAAGGAGCTCAAGATCGAAGTCGCCGACGCCGAGATCTCGCCGATGGTCGACGCGCAGATCCGCAACACGCGGTCGCAGTTTCCGACCGAGAGCGAGTTCCGGAACGCGCTCCAGAAGGCGTCGCTCGGCACGCCCGACGACTATCGCAAGTATCTGACGGATCAGTTCCGCCGCCAGCGCATGCACCAGCAGGTCCTCTCGAAGCTGCGGCAGGACGGCAAGATCGTTCCGGTGAACGTCACCGACGAGCAGATCAGCGCCGAGTGGGAAAAGGCGAAGCCGTTCCTCGGTCCGAAGCCGGCGACCGTGACGTTCAAGCAGATCGTCATCGCGCCGCAGGCGAATGCCGCGGCCAAGGAAGTCGCGCGCGTGAAAGCCGAGTCGCTGCTCGCCGAGATCAAGCGCGGCGGCGACTTCGAGCGCATCGCCAAGCGCGAGTCGATGGACCTCCAGACGAAGGACACCGGCGGTGATCTCGGCTGGATGCGTCGCGCCGACAACCTGCCGGAGTTCGATCGCTGGCTGTTCGGAACGACGTTCAACCCGGCGCTTCAGCCAGGGCAGGTGAGCCCGGTGTTCGAAACGCCGGACGGCTTTCACATCGTGCGCCTCGATCGCGTGCAGGTCGGCGAAGTGAAGGCGCGCCACAACCTCATCGTGCCGAAGATCGAATCGGCGGACATCTCGCGGACGAAGCTCCTCGCCGACAGCGTCGCGAAGCTGTGGAAGAGCGGCGCGTCGTTCGATTCGCTCGCCAAGAAGTACCACGACTACGCCGGCAAGGAAGAGACGAGCCTTCTCTCGCCGTTCGTGCGTGACAGCCTTCCCGAGACCTACCAGAAGGCGTTCCTGCTCCACAAGCCGAACGACATCGTCACCTTCCAGATCCCTGGGTCCGCGCAGCGTCCGGACATCCCGAAGTTCGTCGTCGCCGAGCTCCTCACGGTCGACGAAGCGGGTGAGCGCACGCTTCCCGAGATGAAAGCGGCCGTGCGCTCGGAGCTCTCGCAGCGCGGCGGCGTGCGTCGCTACGTCGATGCGCTGCGCAAGCAGACGTACGTGTCGGTCCGTCTCGGTTCGGCGGACATCAGCAAGCCCGACGGCCAGTAACGCGCGGTGAACGACACCGCGCGCAAGCCTCGCCTCGCCGTCACCCTCGGGGACGCGCGCGGCATCGGCCCGGAGATCATTCAGAAGGCGGCGGGCAAACCCGGCCGGGGTGGTGCCCCCCCGCGCGG
>CBHWBX010000307.1:0-5886 GCA_966111935.1 uncultured Gemmatimonadaceae bacterium | reverse complement strand
AAACTTCATCTTTTCCTTCTTTTTGCGTAAGACTAGCGGGCCGTTCAGCGACTGTGGCACCTTCTGCACGCACTGATCGCCGCCCTGCACCGGCGACGTTCAGTCGAACGCCGTGATCGGTGGAAGGCCACCCTTCGCGACGCGCGTCTTGTTGATCAGCTTCGCCGCTTCGGCGAAGTTGCCCTTGCGGATCTGGCCTTCCGCCTCGAGCAGATTCAGCTCGGCGAGGGTGAAGAAGACGATCTTGCCGTTGCGCGCCGACCCACCGTCGCCCGACACCGCCCACGAGTGGAAGCGGTTGAAGTCGTACTCCGATCCGCCCCACGGAATCTGCGCCGGGAGATCGGAGCCGTTCGGGCGATTCGAGTAGTAGCGCTTGCACGTCTGGCTCGCCCCCTGGCACGACGAGATCGCGAAGTCCGCCTGCTGCTCGGCACGCGTCGTTCCCTGCGGGAAACGCTGGTCGGGCGTGACCATGTGGAACGACGGACCGCGCTTCTCGAGCGGCAGCGCCGTCCACGCGGCGTAGGAGCCGGAGACGTCGCCCATGCCGATGATGAACGGCGGCTGCGTCTGATAGTTGCCCGGGCCGTCGAAGACGTTGCGCCAGGTGTCCGACGGACCGCCGACGGTCGCGGTGATGTTGTCGTGATCCGCCGTGATCCCCGCCTGCGCATCGGCGATCACCGCGGCCCAATCCACCGCGGCGCGCTCGGCCGGCGTCCGCGCGACACCGGCACGGTTCCGCGCCCGCCACGAGCGAACCAGCTTCACGAACTCGGTCGCCGTCATCGACGTCGTGGACGGGATCCACGTCGCGGGAAGCGGGAACCCACCAGCGCCGCCGGCCGTGACCGACGTGTTGGTGAGATCGATCGCCTTCTGAAACGCATCGTTCGCGGCCTTCGAGACGTCCTGGTAGCCCTTGAGCACCCCAGGATCCGTCGACTCCATCGTCTCGTCGATGACCGCTGACGAATCGTACGTCACGGCGAGCGCATAGAGCGCGATGCCACGCAGGAACTGCGCGAATGCCATCGCGCGTGCATCCTGCGCCGGCGAGCCGAGGGTGTACCCCGGGGTGTTGAGCTGCTTGAGGACGCTCGATGCGACGCGCTGCACCTCGTTCGAGAACGAGTAGACGCGCAGCTGCTCGGGATTGCAGATGTTGCCGATCGAGTTGTCGTTGCCCGCGCGCGGGATGCCGACGCGCTGGCCGATACAGTTGTTCGAGAGCGTCGAGTAGGTCTCGAACGCCATCACCGCGGCCATGCCCTCGACGTTCGACTGGGATCCGTAGAGACCGGAGTTCCAGCGCTTGTAGTAGCTGCCGAGGAAGTTCTCGAGATCGGCCGGCGTGGCGAGTGCCTTGCCGGCGTCAGGCGAGTTGGGATTCGTCACCGTCAACTGCTTGTCGCACGCCCCGACGAAGGCCAGGGCGACGACACCAGCGGCGACAAGGATTTTTCTCATCATCACGTGGTTGGCTCCTAGAAGCGCAGGGCGAGAGACGCGGTGAACGTGCGGACGTTCGGGAATCCGAAGGCATCGACCGAGTTCACAATCGAGCTCGTGTTGCCGGTGGTGAGGCTCGTGCCCACCTCTGGATCCAGACCCGAGTACTTCGTCCACGTCTTGAGATTGCGTCCCACGACGCTCACCGTCCAATCACCGAAGCCGCGCACGGCGCCGAGGTGATACGCCACGCTCACCTCGCGGAGCTTGATGAACGAGCCGTCTTCGACCGAATAGTTGTTCGGACCAAGGACGTCGTAGAAGCCGCCGATGCCGGTGCTCTCCGATCCGCCGGCACGCCAGGAGTAGCCGGCCGGCTTCGCCTCTTCGACCGACTTGCCCGCCATGTCGTAGTTCGACGACGAGAAGTCGAGCAGGCCCCAGCCTTCACCCTGGTTGTAGATCTCCTGACCCCACGTGGCGTCGAGGAGGCCGTACAGCGAGAGGCGCTTGTACGTCACGTTGTTGCTGATCGTGTAGCGGAAGTCGGGGAACACGTTGCCGAGAATGTGCGCGCTGCCCGTGCCTTCACCCGGCAGCCCGCGGAGCGGGCGATCGACGATCGGCATGCCCCAGTAGAGCGGGATGCCGTTGCCGAACGGCGAGTCGGCGCCCTGGAGACGCGTCACCCAGAGGTTCTTCGTGATGCCGTCGCGCCAGTCGTTGCCCTTGCCGACCCAGACGACGTAGCGATCGCCGTTCACCTGGAAATCCTGGCCCGGGCCGCAGCGCGCCTGGAGCTCCTTCGGCATGTCGCTGCACTGGCGATAGAACTTGCGGCCCCAGATGGCGCCGAAGCGGTTCTGCTGCACACCGTCCTGCATCGCCGTGTTCGCGGTGATGTGGAACATCGTCGTCGTACCCTGCGACGTACCCGCGGCCTCGGTGTATTCCGGCGTGAACAGCTCCGTTATGTAAGCGCGCGTCGCGTCCCACGTGCCGCGCATCGACCAGGTGAGGTCGCGGCGGTTGAGGATCGGCAGGTTGAGCGCCGCCTCGAACGTCGTGTTCTGGAGCGTGCCGGCGTTCTGCCACTGCTTCGAGAAGCCGAGCGAGTTCGGCGTGTTGACGTTGAGGATCTGATCGCGCGTCGTGGCGCGCGAGTACGTCAGCTCGGTGCCGAGGCGCTCGAAGAGCGTGAAGTCGGTGCCGATCTCGTTTTCCGTCGTCGTCTCCGGCTTCAGCAGCTTGTTGCCCGCCTGGCCGAGCGTGATGTTGCCGTTCGTGACGGTGTAGGTCTCGTACTGCGCCGTGAAGTTCGGCGTCGAGCCCGCGGTGCCGTGCGACGCGCGGAGGCGGAAGTCGCTGAGATGCGGCACGTTGAACCACGGCTCCTGCGACACGCGCCACACGCCGGCGACGCGGCCGAACGGCGCCCAGCGGTTGCCCGCGCCGAAGAGCGAGCTGCCGTCGTAGCGGAACGTCCCGTCGAGCACGTAGCGGTCCTTGTAGTCGAGGCTCGCCCCGGCCAGGAACCCGACGTTCTTGATGACCTGCGACTGCGACGTCGCCGTCTTGTTCGAGTTCGTGTTGCTGGTCGTGAAGATGTCCTTCACCGAGAACGCTTCGCCGCCGCTGTTGTTCGTGGAGATGTTCTCCTGGTCGAACACCGAGCGAAGCTGGAGACGGCCGGCGAGATCGCTCTTCAACTGCTTCCGCATCGACGCGGTGATGTTGTAGTTGAGCGACTCGTCGCTGAGGTTGCTGAAGCTCATGTTGCCGTTGTTCGTCGAGCTCGACGCGCTGGTCGAGCGATACCCCTTCAGCTGGTACGACGGGTTGATGCGCCCGCGGTTGTCATACGCGAACGTACCCTCGAGGGTGAACCAGTCGATCGGGTAGTACCGCGTCGTGATGTTGCCGAGCCAGCGGGTCGACTTCGAGTAGTCGTTGTTCCAGCCGGAGTTGCCGAAGTACGGCGAGGTGTCGCCGTTGCCCGCGGGCGAGTGCGTCGGCGACAGGCGGTAGATCGGACGGCCGAGCGTATCCGAGGCGAGATAGTTCGTGCCCGGCTGCGCGCGCAGCAGGTTGCCGAAGCTCGCGCTGCGGTTGTCGATCCAGCCGTTGTCGTAGAGGGAGCTCACCGACACGGTGAGGTCCTTGCGGGCGTCGTAGTCGAGGTTCACTCGGCCGCGGCGCTGGTTGCTCCCCTGGAGGCCGCGAAAGGCGCCCTGTTCGTTCTGGTACGATCCGCTGACGTAGAAGCGCACGAGGCCGACCTTGCCCGTCGCGTCGACCGCGTTGAGCGTGATCGGATTGCTCTGCGCGATCTGCGCGAGCGCGTCGTACCGCTTGCCCGGCCACGGCGTCGCCTGATAGACGTTCTGCAGGTCGGTCAGGTTCGGCAGCGAGTTCTGAAGACTGACGGTCGTGCGCGTCGTATCCGTCGCGACGTTGTTGATACGCATGACTTCCGTCATCCAGTCGATCGTGCGCGAGCAGGGCGCCGCGTTCGCCGCGCCGGCGACGCAGAAGCGCGAGCCCGACTCGTCGAGATTCAGCGTCGTGTAGAGCGGCATGCCCCAATCGATGCTGCCAAGATCGGTGTAGCCGTACTCGCTGCGGACGTTGAAGCGCACGGCGTCGGAGCCCGAGCCGCCGCGCTTCGTCTTGATCGTGATGACGCCGTTCGCGGCGCGCGTGCCGTAGAGCGACGCACCGGCGGCGCCCTTCACGACTTCGACCGATTCGATGTCGAGACCGCCGAGCTCCTGGAGCGAGCCGACGTTCATGATCGCGCCGTCGACGATGAACAGCGGCGCCGTACTGCGGCCGTTCGTGTTGATCGACGTGACGCCGCGCAGCTGGATGTCCGGCGTCGAGCCCGGGCGTCCGCTGCTCGACGACACGCGCATGCCGGAGACCTTGCCGGCGAGCGCGGTGACCGGATCGAGCGCCGGAACCGGCAGCTCCTCTGGCGAGAGACGGGCGACGGAGAACGGCACCTTCGAGCGTTCCATGCCTTCGCCGACGACGCCGGTGACGACGACTTCATCGAGCCGGTTGATGTCCTGCTTCAGCTCGAAGTTGACCGTCTGGCTGCCGGCGGTGATGCGAATCGGCTTGATCGCCGGCTGCATGCCGATGCCGCGTGCGCGGAGATTGACCGACTGACCAGCGACGCGCGCCGCGGGAATGTTGATGGTGTACTTGCCTTCGGCGTTCGTCGCGACCGAGATGGACATCTCGACGATGTAGACGTTGGCCGCTTCGATCGCGCGGCCCGCCTCACTCATCACGGTCCCGGTGAGGATGGCGTTGCCACCCTGTGCTCGAGCTGTCGTCGCCGCGACTAGCAGGCCTAGCACCGCGCCGGCCAATGCTCGAACACGATTCATCGTGGTCATTGGGGTCATCTCACTCTCTAGCTGAGAAGGGGGGGAACCAACTGCGCTACACATCTGCTACCACACGAACACTGACTGCCAATCCGGCTACAGAATCAGGCTGCTATGTGCTGCGGACTGCGCGAGCGCGATGGAGCCGCGCTGCGCCGCGTGATGCGCTGCTGCTGAGAGGAGATGCTTTGGTGCGTCGAGTCGATGAAGCGGTGAGGAACTCCGGGTGCGACAGGGATATGCGGGCCGTTGCGCTGTGACGAAGCGGCCTGACACATCCAACTTCGTGATTGGGACAGAACGTCACTCACACTGCGCGGAGCGCGGTATGGTGGTGATCGAACGGACCCAATCGGGGATAAAGCGCGGATAACGTACGAGTGGTGAGCGGGGGCCGCAAGAAGCCGATATGCGCGCCTGACTCGAAACGCGGCGGGAGGAAAACAGAACGCCCCCGGATCACGAATGATCCGGGGGCGTTCCAAGGGGTGCCGGCGACGGCCTACTCTCCCGCGCTCTCGCGAGCGGAGTACCATCGGCGCTGTAGGGCTTAACGATCGTGTTCGGAATGGGAACGAGTGTGGCCCCTACGCTCTAGTCGCCAGCGAATGTACTGCAATGTACGACAAATGAAGGATTGGTAGATCGGAATTATATCGAATTCCCAGATCGTAAAGCTCTGCTTGCAGTTGCTGTCCTACTCAATAGGGAGTAGTCAAGCCGCACGGGCGATTAGGACCGCTGCGCTCGGAATCCCTCACGGGACGTCCACGGGCGGCCTATCGACGGAGTAGTCTGCTCCGGCCCTTCAGGAGGCTCGAGGCCTCGGGAGAGTTCATCTTGGGGCGTGCTTCCCACTTAGATGCATTCAGCGGTTATCACAGCCGACCATCGCTACCCGGCGCTGCCGCTGGCGCGACAACCGGGACACGAGCGGGTCGTCCGACTCGGTCCTCTCGTACTAGAGTCCGCTCCCCTCAACTCTCCAACGCCCACGACGGATACAGACCGAACTGTCTCACGACGTTCTGAA
>CBHWBX010000306.1:0-5933 GCA_966111935.1 uncultured Gemmatimonadaceae bacterium | reverse complement strand
GGCGTGCAGCCGGGTCCGAACGACGCGCTCCGCACCTTCAGCGCGAGCTCGGCGAGCATCAAGGGCACCGACTCGCCGATCGAGACGTTCAACCTCCTCGGCAACGCCGAGCTGAAGCCGGAACGTTCGTCGGAGTTCGAAGGCGGCTTTGACTCGCGCCTCTTCGGCAGCCGCATCCAGTTCGACGTCACGTACTACCGCCGCAAGACCCAGGACGCGCTGATCGATGCGATCATCGCTCCGTCGGTCGGTTCGGGCGCTACGACGCGCCGTCAGAACCTCGGCGCGATCGAGAACAAGGGTTGGGAGTTCACGCTCGGCGGCCAGCTCCTCGACCGCAAGCAGCTCGGCCTCGACTTCCTCCTCAACTCGTCGCTGAACTCGAACAAGGTCCTGAGCCTTGGCTCGACGCCGCCGCAGATCGGCACCACGTTCTGGATCGTCGAGGGCTATCCGATCAACGGCATCTGGGCCCGCCCGATCACGGGCTGGCACGATGACAACAAGGACGGCATCCTCACGCCGGGCGAAGTGGACATCGGCTCGGATACGCTGTTCGACAACACGATCGATCCGGCGACGGGCAAGCCGAAGCACTCGGTGATCGGCGTCGGCACGTTCCGTGGCTACTCGGCCCCGCGTTATCAGACGACGATGACCAGCGGCATCGAGCTGTTCAACCACAAGGTCCGCATCCAGAACCTGTTCGACTGGCGCGGCGGCAACCTGTGGTACAACAACAACGAGCGCATCCGCTGCACGCGCCCGAACTGCAACTCGATGTACAACCCGAACGCGTCGTTCGAAGAGCAGGCGATGAACGTCGCCGCGAACTTCGATCCGGCGAAGACGCTCGACGGCTTCTACCAGACGGGCGCGTTCGTGAAGTGGCGTGAAGCCTCGGTCACCGTCCAGGTGCCGGAACGCTTCCTCACGAAGACCCGCGCGCGTTCGGCGAACGTCGTCTTCTCGGCCCGTAACCTCCACCAGTGGACGAACTACCGCGGCAACGACCCGGAGAGCGACTTCGCGGTGGGTAACGGCAACGACACGCCGTCGGAGTTCCAGAACTTCGCCGCGCCGAGCTACTTCATCTTCCGCATCAACCTTGGCTTCTGACCACTCGAGACCACAGAGAATGAGCATCTTTAGATACAGTGGCCGAACGGTCGTCTCGGCCCTCGCCCTCGCAGCCGCGACGATGTCGCTCGCGGCCTGCGACAAGGTGAAAGACAGCCTCCTCGAGGCGGTCGATCCCGACATCATCGATCCGTCGAGCGTCCAGTCGGCAGCCGGTGCGGTCGCGGTGCGCAACGGCGCCCTCAGCCGGCTTCGCGTCGCGACGGTGGACTGCACGGGCACGTGCGGCTCGGGCAACGAGAGCGAATGGATCTTCGGCGGCCTCCTGGCCGACGAGTGGGCCACGAGCTCGACGTTCGTCCAGAACGACGAGACCGACCAGCGCCAGATCAAGACCGACAACTCGACCGTCACGGTCGGCCTGCGTGCCACGTATCGCGTGCGCACGTCGGCCAACCAGGCGATCGAGCTCCTGAAGAAGTACCGCCCGACGCCGTCGGCCGACATCGCGGAGATGTACTTCGCCCGCGGGTTCGCCGAGCTGCAGCTCGCGTCCGACTTCTGCAACGGCATCCCGCTCAGCAACGGCGCGGGTGACACGCCGGAGCTCGCGAAGCCGCTGACGGTGAAGGAAGTGTTCGGCGTCGCGAGCGCGTCGCTCGACACGGCGATGTCGCTCAGCAGCGGCACCGACGCGGCGAGCGTCCTGATCAACCGTGCCGCGCGTATCGCGAAGGCCCGTGCGCTCCTCGGCATGGGCATCGAGAACGCGGCCGCGGCTGCCGCGCTCGTGACGGGCATTCCGACCAACTTCCGCTACGACGTCACGGCGTCGCTCAGCGGTGGCCAGAACAACCTCTGGGGTCAGAACGCCAGCCAGATGCGCAGCGTCGTCAGCGACAGCGTGCAGGGTCCGACGCGCACGATCCTCGTGAAGAACGCGATTCCGTTCATCTCGGCGAAGGATCCGCGCGTGCCGGCCGCGTACCGTCTCAGCGGCAAGGACACGGTCAAGGCGCAGGACGGCCAGACGCAGGTTGCGACGATCGAGACGCTGTACGGTCAGACGAGCGCCGTGGCCCTGACGTCGGGCATCGACGCCCGGCTCATCGAAGCGGAAGCGGCCCTCAAGGCCGGCCAGCCCGCGCAGATGCTGTCGATCCTCAACGCGCTCCGCGCGGCCCCGCAGGTCCTGACGGCTCCGAGCCCGACGGCGACCGGCACGCACCCGGGTTACACGACCCCGGTGATGGCCGCGCTGACGGATCCGGGCACGCAGCGCGCCCGCGAGGACCTGCTGTTCCGTGAGGCCGCGTTCTGGCAGTTCGGTCGCGGCGTCCGCCTCGGCAACCTCCGTCGTCTCATCCGCGACTACGGTCGCGCTGCGGACGGTTCGGATACGTTCCCGGTCGGTCAGCACTACAAGGGCGGCAACTTCGGCCCGGACCTGAACCTGCCGGTCACCACGCCGGAGCAGACGGGCAACCCGAACTTCCAGGGCTGCCTCGATCGCAAGGCGTAATCGCAGTTCGGTAGGACAATGAAAAGGGAGGCAGCCAAGGCTGCCTCCCTTTTTCATTCGCCCCGCAGCCGATTGATGACGCTCGGCAGTCACGCCGTGTGCATCGTGTCGCATGCGATCACGCGCAGGCTTTACCCTCGTTGAAGTCCTCGTCGCGGTGGTTTTCATCGACGTCGCCGTCCTCGCGACGGTTGCGACGAGCGCGCTCGTCGTGCGACGGCAGGTCGAGCTCCGCGCACATCTCGCCGCATCCGACGCCGCGTCGAATCGCATCGAGACACTCACGGTCGGCGCGTGCAATGCGGCCTCCGGCACCGCGTCCGGACCACTCGGCATCGACGAGCACTGGTCGGTCACGATCGCCGGCCGAGTCCGCGCGGTTCGCGACAGCGTCACCTATCGCGCCGGCACCATCGACAAGTCCATCGTGCTCGAGAGCGAGGCGCCATGCTGATCGCGAACGTCCGGCGCGGCCTCACACTCGTCGAACTGCTCGTCTCGATGACGATCACGGGAGTCGCACTCGCGCTTCTCACGTCGATCATGCTCCGGCAGCAGCGGATCGTCACCGACCTCGCCGACGCGCACGCGCTCACGCTCCAGCTTCGCGACGGCGCCACGACGCTGCCAATCGACCTCGCCGCGATCGCACCTCGGCTCGGCGACATCCGCGAGGCGCGCGACACGGCACTCGAGCTCCGCGCCACGCTCGCCAGCGCGGTCGTCTGCGACACCGTCACAAGAGGGGTGATCCTCACCCCGTCTTCGGCGACGACGAGCTTCACGAGCATCACCACATCGATCGCCGCCGGCGATTCGCTCTGGCTGCTCACGGTCGCCGCCGACTCCGAGCGATGGACACCATACCGCATCACCAACGCCGCCACGGTCGCCGGCGGCGACTGCTCGGCCGAGGCGCCGGCGCTCGCACCAACGCTGCGATCGACGCCACGCTCATCGCTCACGCTTGCCCCGGCGCCGAATGAGACGGCGCTCGGAATGCCCGTGCGCATCACGCGCGCGGTCCGCTACAGCATCTATCGCGCATCGGACGGCGGCTGGTATGCCGGCGAGCGCGATTGGAATGCGTCGACGTCCAGGTTCAACACGATCCAGCCGCTCGCCGGCCCATTCCTCTCGGTTACGGCGAGTCGATCCGGGTTGAGCTTCCGCTATCTCGACAGCATGGGCGTCGAGATCGCGACGCCGGTCGCCGACCCGCGGTCGATCGCCGCGATCCGCATCGCGCTGCGCGGCCAGACCCGCGCGCCCCCACGCGCGCTCTCGGTCGGCCAGCCCGGTGTTCCCAGGCAGGACTCGACGATCAGCTTCGTCGCGTTCCGAAATCGGCGATGAGCCGCCGGAGCTCCACGCCTTCGCGGCGCGGCATCGCGCTCGTCACCGCACTCGGGATGACGACGCTCCTCGGTCTTCTCATTGCCGGTGCGGTCGCCGCGAGCACACTCGCGCATCGCACGGCGACGGCGCAGCTCGATCGGGCCCCGCTCGTCGCCGCGCTCGATGTCGCCGCCGTACAGACGCTCGCGATCGCGGACGGGCTCCAGCTCGCGGCGCTGATGCCCGGATCGTCGACGACCTTCGTCGTCGCGCCACCGCGATCCGGACGCGCACGGGCGAGCGCGTCGGTGACGGCGATCGGACAGGGAATCCTCTGGATCGCACTCGACGCCCGCGCACTCGCCGACAGCACCCATCGCCGACGCGCGAGCCTGATCGCGCGCTACCCGCTCGCGGCAGTCATTCCGACCGCTCCGGTCACCAGCCAGGACTCGGCCATCATCTCGACAGATGTGTCGATCGGCGCCGATTCGTCGTGTGCGGGTGGAGGTGTGATGAGTCGCCGATCGTCTGATTCGACAACGCTTTATGCTGCGGCCTGGCAGGAAGCGCTGATGGTGTCGGCACCGAATGTCTGGCGCGTCGGTCGCGACACCACGATCGGGGCCGTCTCATATGAAGGCATCCTGCTCTCGGACGGCGATCTCACCATCGACGGTTCCGCGGAGCTGCGCGGGCTGGTGATCGCGCACGGCCGGCTGAGGGTCAGGGGAGGGGTTCGCGTGACCGGCGCGCTCGTTTCGCAGCAGTCCGGCGTCGAGATTTCGGCGTCGCAAATCCGCTTTTCGCCCTGCCTCGTCGGACGTGTGCTGCGTCGAGCGGCAGGGGCGCGGACCGTACACGGACGCAGTTGGGCCGAATTGTTCTAAACTGTGTGACGGCCGTCACTTCCGGCCTTCCGTGTTACCTAGTTCCGCGTCGGTCGTGTTCGGTGAGATGAGACCGGATTGCCCCGCCGATGGGGACAGCCTGTCCTGAAAAACGATGGCTCGTTGGACGCGCGAACGGTGGAACGGTCAAGTCGACCCACCGTTTTCGCTGTCTCTACCGCGAGTGCCGACAGTCATCGCCACCGTTCCACGCCCTCGGGTTTCATGGCCCTATTCGGCAAGAACAAGACGACCGTCGGACTCGACATCGGCTCAGGGCTGATCAAGGTCGCGGTCATCGATCACGGCAAGCGCACACCTGAGCTGGTGCGCGTGACGGTCACGCCGTTGCTCGCCGACGCAATCGTCGAAGGCGAAGTGATGGACCCGGGAATCGTCGCTGAAGCCATTCAGTCCGCGCTCGCCGCCGCCGGCGTCAAGCCGACGAGTGTCGTCACCGCGGTGGGCGGGCGCGACGTCATCATCAAGAAGATTCAGATCGAGCGCGTCAAGGAACAGCAGGCGCGCGAGTTGATGCGTTGGGAAGCGGAACAGCACGTGCCGTTCGACATGGAATCGGTGGAGCTGGACTTCCAGATCCTCGATCCCGATGCCGACGGCTTGGAGATGAGCGTCCTCCTCGTCGCCGCGAAGCGCGAGCTGATCGAGGCGAAGACGCGCGTCCTCACCGATGCCGGCGTCGAGCCGGCGATCGTCGACGTCGAGTCGTTCGCGCTCCACAACGCCTTCGAAGTGAATCATCCCGACGCGATGCACGGTCTCGTCGCGCTCGTGAACATCGGGCACGACGTCACCAACGTCATCGTCATGGACGACGGCGTCCCGCTTCTCACCCGCGACATCAGCGTCGGCACCCGCCGGTTCCGCGAGGATCTTCAGCGCGAGCGCGGCCTCGGCGTGAACGAAGCGCAGCAGCTCCTGCAAGGCTTCGATCGCTCGCCGCATCTCGAAGCGGTGCTCGAGGGACGCGGCGAGGAGATCGCCGTCGGCATCGAGCGCGCCGCGGCCTTCCTCGCGCAGAACTCGCGCGCCGGTGCGCTGCGGTCGATCTACACCTGCGGCGGCGGCTCGCGCATCCCGGG
>CBHWBX010000305.1:0-5949 GCA_966111935.1 uncultured Gemmatimonadaceae bacterium | reverse complement strand
AACGGCGACTGTGAACGGCGACTGTGAACGGCGACTGTGAACGGCGACTGTGAACACCGGACCGAAGAGGCCAGTGGGGCAAAGCGAAAGGGCGACGGACAAAACCCGTTCGGGGATTCTATCCGGCCGAGCGAGAGATCTACCGTCCCTGCAGGGACGCCAATCCCACAAACGGGACGCTAGATCTCTTGCCGCTGCACTCCTCGCGATGACGCCGTCATGCTCGCAAGCGCCGTTTACAGTCGCCGTTTACAGTCGCCGTTTACAGTCGCCGTTTACAGTCGCCGTCTACAGTCGCCGTCTACAGTCGCCGTCTACAGTCGCCGGTCACAGTCGCTGTTCACAGTCGGCGTCCACAGTCGCCGTTCACGAGTCCCCGCGCCGCCCGCCTCCCCCGCGAGCAAACCAATTACTCTACGAGGAGCTTCTCCACTTTCGGGATAGATGGCCCTCCTCGGTCTCCAAAACGTCAGCATTGCCTTCGGCGGCCCGCCGATCCTCGATCATGCCAACCTCGCGATCGAGCGCGGCGAGCGCGTCTGCCTTCTTGGCCGCAACGGTGCCGGGAAGAGCACCCTCATGCACCTGCTCGACGGCACCATCGCTCCCGACGCCGGCGAGGTCATTCGACAGACCGGTGTGACCGTGACGCGCCTCGAGCAGCAGATCCCCGACGACCTCGACGGCTCGACCTTTGACGTCGTCGCCGCGGGACTCGGCGAGATGGGGCAGCTCCTCGCGCGCTATCACGAGGCCGGTCATCGCGTGGCCACCGACGGGAGCGAACAGACACTCCGCGCGCTCGACCGTCTGCATCGCGAGCTCGAGGCGGCGAATGCGTGGGAGCTCCAGACGCGCGTCGACACCGTGCTCACGCACCTCGGCCTCGATCCCGAAGCGCCGTTCGCGAAGCTCTCCGGCGGTCGCAAGCGTCAGACGCTGCTCGCGCGCGCGCTCGTCCGTCAGCCCGACGTCCTGCTGCTCGACGAACCGACGAACCATCTCGACGTCGAAGCGATCGAGTGGATGGAGCGGTATCTCCTCGAGCGCGGCACGACGCTTCTATTCGTCACGCACGATCGCGCCTTTCTCCGGCGGTTGGCGACGCGGATCGTCGAGCTCGATCGCGGCGCGCTCGCCGACTGGGGTGGCGACTACGACAGCTATCTCGAGCGGAAGAGCGACGCGCTCGCCGCCGAAGCGAAACACTGGGAAGAGTTCGACCGCAAGCTCGCGCAGGAAGAGGTGTGGATCCGCACCGGCATCCAGGCGCGCCGCACGCGCAATGAAGGGCGTGTGCGCGCGCTCGAAGCGATGCGTGTCGAGCGCGGCCAGCGCCGCGAGCGCGTCGGAACGGTGAAGGCCGAGCTCCAGGAATCGGAGCGCTCCGGCCGTCTCGTCATCGAAGCACGCGACGTCGACTTCGCCTTCGGCGATCGCGCGATCGCGCGCGGCTTCAGCACGACGATCATGCGCGGTGACCGCGTCGGCCTCATCGGCCCGAACGGCTCCGGCAAGACGACGCTCCTCCGCCTCCTCCTTGGCGAGCTCCCGCCGGACAGCGGCACGATCCGCCTTGGCACGAACCTCGAGCTCGCATACTTCGATCAGTTGCGCGAGCAGCTCGACCCCGACCGCTCGGTCTTCGACGGCATCGCCGACGGCGCCGACTTCGTGAATCTCCGCGGCGCGCGCCGCCACGTCCACGGCTACCTGCAGGACTTCCTCTTCTCACCCGACCGCGCCCGCACCCCGGTCCGCGCGCTCTCCGGCGGCGAACGCAACCGCCTGCTCCTCGCGCGCCTGTTCACGCGCACCTTCAACGTCCTCGTCCTCGACGAGCCGACGAACGATCTGGACATCGAAACGCTCGACCTGCTCGAGGAGCTGCTGCTCGACTTCACCGGCACCCTCATCCTCGTCAGCCACGACCGCGCCTTCCTCGACAACGTCGTCACGAGCACGCTCGTGCTCGAGGGGAAGGGGAGAATTGGCGAGTACGCCGGCGGCTATACCGACTGGGTGCGGCAGCGGAAGCCGGTCGAAGCCGAGAAGCCGGCGGCGGTGAAGCGACCGGTTGTGGCGGAGCCGGCGGCGAAGCCGGTGAAGAAGAGGAAACTCTCTTTCAAGGAAGCTAAAGAGCTGACGGAGCTGCCGGAGCGGATCGAAGCGCTCGAGAAAGAGCGGGATTCGCTCTACGCGCAGCTGGCGGATGGGACGTTTTTGCGAGACGGGGCGGCGGTGGTGAAGGCTCGGGCGCGGTTGGAGGAAGTCGAGAAGGAGATTTCCGCCGGGATGGAGAGGTGGGAAGAATTGGAATTGATCGCGGAAGAGGCGGGAAAAGCCTAACGGCGCGAAGGGCGGCCACTGACGGCGCGAACTCCCAAAAAGCGCGAACTCCCAAAAAGCGCGAACTCCCAAAAAGCGCGAACTCCCAGACGGCGCGAAATCCCGAACGGCGCGAAATCCTGAACGGCGCGAAGTCCGAACGGCGCGAAGTCCGAACGGCGCGAACTCCCAGACGGCGCGAGAGGCGCGAAGAGCGCGACTGCGGCAGGGATAAGGGCGGCGAGGTGTGAGTCGGCAGGAGGGCGGTTCAGAAGGAAATAGATTGGTGCCGCTTCCGAAAATCGCATCGACTATCGTCGCGGCCATGGGTATACATCGAAATCTCGCCGTGCTCGATGCGGCGAATCTGGTCGCTGACGAGGTCAATCGCCTGCTCGACTCGCGTCGCATGCTGCACTCGGGGCAATTGCGGGAATCAGCGCAGGCCATTCCCGCGAACATATCGGAGGGATACGGCAAAGATGCTGGAGCGGACCGAAACAAGTCCCTGCGTGTCGCTCGGTCTGAGGCTGAAGAGACGATCTCACATCTGCGCGCCAATCACGTCGCGCGCCGCGTTGAAGCAGGCGTTTATTGGGGCCTTCATAATCGCCTCGTGACGGTGGTGAAGATGCTTGATTCCATCCTTCACTAAGTCGCCGGTAGCCGCCGGTAGCCACGCCGCTGTTCGCGCCTCTCGCACCTCTCGCGCCGTTCGGGAGTTCGCGCCGTCTGGGAGTTCGCGCCGTCTGGGAGTTCGCGCTTTTTGGGGGTTCGCGCCGTCAGCCACCGCCCTTCGCGCCGTTACGTCTTCAGCCGCGCCGCCAACACCCCGGTCGCCCGCGACAAATCAATCTCCACCACCCTCACCCCTTCCAACCCATACGGCACCCACTCCACCACCTCCCCGTCCGGCCCCACCACCGCGGACGTCGTCGGCGACCCCTCGATCGCGCAGTTCACGCTCACGAACCAACAGGTATTCTCCGCCGCCCGACACAACATCGCCTTCTCATGAAAAGTGTTGCGCGGGTCCCCGAACTCCGTCGGCCGGAACCCTCCCGGCTCCGGTGGATGAAAGTGGGGATGAAAGACGATCTGCGCCCCGCGTTTCGCCGCCCAGCGCACTGTCTCCGGGTAGCGCCATCCTTCGTGACAGATCGCCACGCCGAACGTTGCTTCGTCGATGCGGAAGAGCTGGCGGTCGCCGCCGGCTGAGTACGTCCGCTCTTCCGACGGATCGAGCTGCACCTTGTCCTGGAAGCCGAGCACCTCGCCGTCCGGGGCGATCACGAGTGTCGTGATGCGCGGCTTGCCCTCGACGACGCGCTCCGTGCCGAGGATGACACCGACGCCCGCGGCGCGCGCGGTGGTCGCGATCTCCATCCAGGCGCGCTCGAGGAAGTATGGGTCGGGCGGGGGAAGCGTCGAGTCGGCAGTGCGATAGCCGGGGACGTAGCACTCGGGGAAGCAGATGATCGCCGCCTCCGATGCCGCTGCATCCACGATCGCGCCGCGCGCGAGTCTGACCGATTCGTCCGCGGACTCGGCTGGACGAATGTTGGCGAGAGCAACTCGTATCGTCCCCATTCATTTATGATAGCGCCTCTTAATGGTGCGTCGAGCGTCCGATTGTGGGACGCCGATCCCACGGCCGCACACCGGCGTGGCGGACCCTGCCGTGTAAGTGTTTGTCTCACAATACGATGGCGAGCGTGCCGAGCGGCATGCGTCTTCCTTTGAGGGCGCCCGTGGAAATCCTACTCCAAGACATCCGATACGCCGCGCGGAAGCTGCTCCGCTCGCCCGGCTTCACCGTCGTCGTCGTCAGCACGCTAGCGCTCGCGATCGGCGCGACGACAGCAGTCTTCTCGATCGTCAACGGTGTGCTGCTTCGGCCGCTGCCCATTCGCGCGCCGAGTGAGGTCGTCGCGATCGGAGTACAGGGTCGCGACGCGAATACCGTATCGATGATGTCGGTTCCCGACTACCTCGACTATCGCGCGCGCAATCACAGCTTCAGCGGCACTGCGGTAATCGATCGCAACAACGCGAACCTCAGCGTCGACGGCGGATCGCCGGTGCGGTTGACGACGCTCAGCGTCGGCGCGTCGTTCTTCGACGTCCTCGGCGTCTCGCTCGAGCGCGGACGTGGCTTCATAGACGGTGAAGACAAGCTCGGCGCGCCGCGCGTTGCCGTCATCTCCGACAAGCTCTGGCGCAGCCAGTTCGGCGCCGATCCGAAGATCCTCGGACGCACGATCACCATCGACGGCGCGGGTGTGACCGTCGTCGGCGTCGCGCCGCGCGAGCTCGCGTATCCGACGGCGGCGGACGCCTGGGTTCCGCTCGTCTTTCAGGATTGGATGGTCGCGCCGGACAATCGCGGCTCGCACTGGCTCAGCGGCATCGCACGGCTCCGTCCGGGCGTCAGCGTCGACGCGGCGAAGCGCGATCTGCTGTCCGTCTCCGAAGCGCTGCGCAAGGAATATCCGGAGAGCAACGCCACAGTGCGCGCGACCGTCGTTCCGCTCGAGGATACGATCGTCGGCGGAGCCCGCCGGACGCTCTATACGATGCTCGGGGCGGTCGGCTTCGTGCTGCTCATCGCCTGTGCGAACATCGCCAACCTGCTCCTCATCCGCGCGTCGACGCGTGAATCGGAGATGGCGTTGCGCACCGCGCTCGGCGCCGGCCGCGGACGCATCATGCGGCAGCTCATCACCGAGAGCGTGCTGCTCGCCGCCGCCGGCGCCGTCATCGGCGCGGCAATCGCCGCATGGAGCGTCGATCTCGTCGTCGCCTTTGCGCCGCGCGGACTCCCGCGCGTGACGGACATCGCGATCGATGCGCGCGTGCTCGCGTTCACGGCGGGGCTCGCGCTGTTCACCGGGATTCTCTTCGGTCTCGTGCCCGCGCTCTATGCGGCGCGCCCGGAGCTCGCGCAGATGCTCCGCGACAGCGGGCGTTCGTCGAGCGCGCGGCGTGCATCGGGGCGCGCGCGCTCCTCGCTCGTGGTCGTCGAGGTGGCGCTCGCCGTCATCCTGCTCGTCGGCGCCGGGCTGCTCATTCGCAGCTACATGCGCTTGATCGCGATCGATCCCGGCTTCCGCCCGGAGCGCGTGATCACCTTCAACGTGAACGTGCCCGAGCTGACGTATCCGTTCGATCGCGATCGCAATCGCTTCTCCGACCGTGTCGTCGACGCGCTCCGCACGCGTCCGGGCACGCAGTCCGTCGCCGGCGGAATGACGCGTCCGATGCAGGATGCGGGGATGCGGACGACGTTCGACGTCGACGGACGCCCCCGGGCTCCGGCCGACGGGCGGCTCCTCACGGCGGTGCGCCCGGTTTCGGCCGAGTACTTCTCGGCGCTCGGCATTCCGCTGCGCACTGGGCGCGTTTTCACGCGCAGCGAAGACGGCTTCGGTCCGCCGCCGGTCGTCGTCGTGAGCGAATCGTTCGTGCAGAAATACTTCCCGAACGAGAATCCGATCGGCAAGCACATCACGCTGTCGATGATGACCAAGGAGCCGTCGGAAGTGGTCGGCGTGGTGCGCGAAGTGCGCATGGAGGGGCTCGACTCGGCCGGCAACGATTCGGAGACCGCGGTCTACGCGC
>CBHWBX010000304.1:0-5982 GCA_966111935.1 uncultured Gemmatimonadaceae bacterium | reverse complement strand
GGGGACGCGGCGGTGATGCGCATACGCATGGCGAGTGGTTCGACAATCTCCACGGCACGCTCGGCGTCGCGCGGGCGCTGACGATCGTGATGAGCGCGGCGGGGATTCAGTAGCCGGCGCACCGATCGTTCAGCCATGCAACCGCCTTCCCTTCGCATCGAGCCGTTACCGGGATACGCGCCGATGATCGGCCGTCTTGTCGGCATGATGACGTATGCGCGGACGACCACCCTCGCGGCGGTGAACGGGCTGACGACGGCAGAGCTCGACCACCTTCACGACAGCACCAGCAACTCGATCGGCGCGCTGCTCGCGCACATCACGGTCGTGGAACGGGCGTATCAGGTGATGACGTTCGAGGGGCGCGCGCTTTCGGCGGAGGAGGAGAAGCGATGGGAAGCGGCGCTGTCACTCGGAGAGCTCGGACGCGCGGTGCTGCGCGGGAAGCCGTTGGACGAATATCTCGGTGAGCTGGCGGCCGTGCGTGAGGCGACGTTACAGACACTCGCGGCGCGCGGCGACGACTGGCTGGAATGCATCGTGGAGCCGGCGCCGAGAATGAACATGCATTGGGCGTGGTTTCACGTCATGGAGGACGAGGTCAATCATCGCGGGCAGATGCGGTGGTTGCGCGCGCGGTTGCCGAAGCGCGAGGGCGACAAAAGTCTCAATGCGTAAGCAGTATTATTTCCGTTCATCTGAGCCAAGCCATGACGAAACGCCTCCAGACCTACGAGACCCCCGCGATCACGGTCACCTTCGACCCGAACATCTGCATCCACTCCGGCGCCTGCGTCCGCGGACTCAATGCCGTATTCGACGTCCGACGCCCTGACTGGGTCAGGCCGGACGCGGCATCCGCTGCTGACGTTGCGGCGCAGATTCGCCGATGCCCGTCGGGGGCGCTTCAGTACGTCCTGGCGGACGTTTCCGCTTCCCCGAACGACGACACGGCGCAGCCGCCCGCCTGACGATCGCTGAAGCCGACGAATGGTCGTCGGCTCGGCGGTGGGTCGCGTGCGGCTCAGGACGTTCGCATCACCGCCCGCCTCGCCAACGCGAGCGAGCCTGACGCACACGCCGCGCACGCGACGGCGAAGGTGGGCGCGATCATCAGCACGTCGCTCCAGCCGAGTGACGCGGCCTTGGCGAAGGCGGCCGACAGGAGGAGCCCGCCCGCGGCTCCCCACACCGCAAAGCGGCGAAGCGTCATCTGATCGAATCGACGGCGCCCCTCGGTCAGCACGAGAAGTCCGGAGAATGTCGCCCCGGCGACGAAGCCGAGCACGCCGAAAATGAGAGGAAAGGGAGCGTCGGCATTGAAGCCGAAGATCCATCGTGGCACCGCGCCGACGGCCGACCACGCGGCGGCCCAGATGACGCCGATTCCGATTGCGCCGCGCACGCGTCGCAGCAAGCTCCGCATGATCGCCCCCTCTCGAACGCTACGCCGCGCATCGGCTCTGCCTGCTGCCGGACGGCACTTTATATCACAAAGTACGATTCATCCGCCCGGACTTCAAGGGCGGCGGCGCCGGGACATTGAATTCGGCCTCACGGGCCCACACCCTTATCAGAGTCCTTTGCGGCCGCACGGGACCTCCGGCCGCCAACCACACATCCATCGACCATGGGCTTGCTCGACGCATGGAGTCGCCGCGCAGTCAGTCGGCGCGAGGCACAGGTGGCATTCCTCGGCGAGCAAAGCGGCCCCGTGGAAGACACCTTCAAGCGCGACCTGATTCTCGAGTTCGCGACCCGTCCCGACATCCGCCGCGCCTATCTCGCGCGCGTCGCCTTCCAGGACGAAACGGAGCCCGCGGTCGCGCTCTGCATTCTGTCGAAGCGGCCGGACGATCAGTCCGTCGTCACGCGGGTCGGCGACATCGCGAAGCGACGCTTCTCGAATGACGCCCCGATCGATATTCTCTTCCTCGCCGAAGCACAGGATGCCGATCTCGCTCGCGTGTGCCGCCCCTTCTACTCTGGCGCCACCTGACGATTCCCATCGCAACGAGGAGGATGGACGATGTCGGCGTTTCCCATTCGGTTGGTCGCGATCGCGAGTGCGGTATGGCTCGCGCCGCAATTGAGCGCGCAGTCCTCCCGCCCTGCTGAAGGTCCGTCGCTCGATCGTCCCTGCTCGTTCGTGACCGCGGGTGAGATGGCGACCCTGCTCGGAAGCGCGGTCGCCACCGCAACGGACGAGCACTTTCGCTGCAAGTACGTCGTCGGAAAGGGCTGGCTCGAGACGAAGCTGATGAATCTCGAGCTGAAGGCGTCGCGCGACATCTTCGACTACAACAAGGCGCACGGCAAAGCGGTGCCGGGTGTCGGCGATCAGACGTATCAACTGGGTGCGACGCTCGCCGCGAAGGTCGGAGATGTCCTCGTCGTCGTCGACGGCAGCAATGCGCCGCGGCCGCCGGACGACGCCCGCCTCAAGGCAATCGCGCTGAAGATCATCAAAGCGATTCCGTGAGACGGTGAGGCAGGACCGACGACGATCGCGCGATCACCGCTTCCGGTCGCCGCGGTCGTCGTCACCCGGTTTGCTCGTCGACTTCGCGTGCCGCATCCGATCCGGAGCTCAGGCTCGGCGACCAACCTTGAGCTCGCGCCGCGTCTCGCGAGACTCGGGGCCGAGTGGATCGACTTCGGGCTCGACGTCGAGCTGCTGTCGCCTCGCCCACCAGACCATCGCCACGAGCACCACCACGAGGAACGCCGACGACCACACGGTGCCGATCCCCATTCCACCCTTCTCGTGCGGCTTCGTGAGCAGGTCGCCGAACGTCGCGCCGAACGGGCGCGTGAGGACGAACGCTGCCCAGAAGAGCGCGACCCCCGAGACGCGGGTGAAGTAGTGCGCGAGCACGATGATGAGAATCGCGCCGCCGATCATCGCCGCGCTTTTGCCGAATCCGAAACCGGAGGTATCCGCGAAGAAGTCGCCGAGTGCCGTGCCGAGCGTGTTCGAGACGAGGATCGCCATCCAGTAGAAGGTCTCTGATTTCCGCGACTGCACCTCGGAGACTGCGACCGTGCCGGTAGTAATGCGCCAGGCGATGAGGATCGCGATCAGCAGCGTGACGAGCAGCGCCGACCCCATCGTGTAGCCGAGCCCCAGCGTGCGGTCCATGAGATCGGACATCGCCGTGCCGGCGGTGCTCGTCGCCAGGATCACGCCCCAATAGAGCGGCGGGTGATAGTGCTTTGCGCGGAGCTGCGCGACGAGCACGACGACGAAGAATCCGAGCAGGACGATCGACGTGAGTGCGTAGCCAAGGCTCAGCGTCATCGAGAAGAGATCGCCGCCGGTCTCACCAAGGGTGGTGGCGCAGATCTTCATGATCCAGAACGCGAACGTCAGTTCCGGAAGTTTGCTGGATGTAGCCATGGCCCGGGGAATGGCAGCCGCCGTGCCGTCACTTCGAATCCGTCACAATGATTTGTTTGTTCGTGACCATGCGATGTTACTGGATGACTCGCGATCGGAGAGCGCTTTGAATCAGCCGGACATTATCGTGTCGACGTCAGCCGACTTTGCCGTCGCCCGCCGCGGGCGCCCCGTTGCTGCAGCTCGCTGGGAAGACGTCGTCCGCGTTCGAGCCTCCAGGCGGCCAACGGTTTGCCTCGATGTCGAGCTCGTGGGTGGCGCGCGGATCGCGGTCGACGAGGACTCGCCCGGCTGGGATGATTTTCTCAGCGATCTCGAGACACAGCTTCCCGGCGCGGTCGGATCTGAATCATGGCTCGCCGATCTCGCCCAGGCAGGATCCGCTCACGAGTCGGTGCTCGTCTTCGACCGCCGCGGGTAGGCGCCACACTTCCCAAACCCAGCTTTACACGCATTTCCAACGAGACTCTGGCGGATCGAGAGCGTTTTCATATTGTTTTTTCGACATAACTGGGCACACATCTCCGCCGAGTCCACCAGATGACCGAACCCGCAGATACGTCGTCAGCACAGTTGAAATGCCCGCAGTGTGGTGCGTCGGTGGAGCGTATCGACGCATCGCAATCCGATACGGATGGCCCCCGCCGCGTGGAATTCCGCTGCGCGAACGGCCACCGCATGTCGGTCGAGCTCCACGAAATAGTGGTCGATCCTGACCGGCGCCCCCTCATGTGACCACACAAACAAGCCCGCCAGGATGCATCCCCGACGGGCTTGTTCACAGCAATGTTGCTCAGAACCGCCCGAGCTTGAACGTCAGCGACGCCGAGGCGCCGCGCAGGTCGCGGTCGCGGATGCCGTCCAGCGTCGCTCCGGAGATGAAGCGATAGCCGCCGCCGACGCCGATGCGGAAGAATCGCGTGACGTTCACCTCAGCCTGCACCGACGGTTCCGCGGCGAAGAACCCATCGGCGGGCGCGTCTTCCGCCCGCACGCCGGCGATGTCCTGCACGTCGTACGTCAACCCGCCGCCACCGATGAGCGCCTGGAACGTCAGGTGTACGAGCTGCATCGGCTGGGCGACGTAGCCGAACGTCACGCCACCGTAACCCATCTCGACGACCGGCGCTCGGTCGCGCGAATCGCGCAGCGTCGCACCGGAGTTGCGGACGTTCTGGGTTGCGAGACCGTACGCCGCGGCGCCGAGCACGAAGCGGTGGTTGATGATCCATCCGCCTTCCAGGCCGGAGAAGAGAACACTCGTGCCCTTGACGGTCGAGAAGCGTTGCACCGGCGCGCCGTAGCCGCCGCTGACGAACCCACTCGGGACGAGAGTCTGTTCGGCGACGGGCGCGGTCGACGCGGTCTGTGCGGTCGCAGCGAGGGCTGATGTCGTCCCGAGGACGATCGCGGTGGCAACGAGCTTGATGGGGTGCATGGTATGTCAGTCCTTGTGATTTTGAGGTGCGAAAGGGTCACGTCGTGTGACGTGACTCGAGTTTATTTCTCGTCCCCCCGCGGCACTTGAACGGACGGGTCGCGCGGTTGAACGAAGGGGCTAAGCTTTCGCGCCCGGGGTTGGGCGAGCGGGGGTCCGCCCCGAGCGGCGCAGTGCCTAACTTTCAGGTGCGCATCGCATCCGCGCCCCACACATCCTCGCTGCACCCAGACTCTGCGTGACTCTCCTCTCGCTCTCCAACATCGGCGTCTCCTTCGGCGCGACCGAGCTCTTCAAGAACATTACCTTCACCGTCGCCGAGGGCGATCGCTGGGGGATCATTGGCCGCAATGGCGCCGGCAAGTCGTCGATCTTCAAGCTGATCACCGGAGAGATGGAGCCGACGGTCGGCAGCGTCGCGCGGAAGCCGGGGCTTCGTCACGCCCTGCTCGACCAGCATCGCGCCTTCGAGGGCGCGACGACGGTTTGGGAGGCCGGTGCCGCGGCATGGCGTGAGGTGATCGCGCTCGAAAAGCGGATCGCCGAACAGGCGATGGAGCTCGGAGAGCTCGGCGAGAAGGTCACCGACGCGTTTCTCGAAAGGTTCGGGCGCGATCAGGAGCGCTTCGCGGATCTCGGCGGATACGAGTACCACGCGCGCGTCGACGCGGTGCTTCAGGGCCTTGGGTTCGACGCCGAAGAGTCGAAGACGCGTCTCGTCTCGACGCTGTCCGGCGGCGAGCGCGGGCGCGTCGGCCTGGCGGCGCAGCTCATCGCGCCCGCCGACCTGCTGCTCCTCGACGAGCCGACGAACCACCTCGACCTCGACACCACGACCTGGTTGCAGGAATGGCTCGGCGAGGCGGGCGAGACGGTGATCGTCGTCTCGCACGATCGCGCGTTCCTCGACGCGATCTGCACGCACATCCTCCACGTCGAAGGTCGCACGAGCGAGTGGTACAAGGGGAATTACAGCCAGTTCGTCCCGCAGCGCGCCGAGCGGCGTCTCACGCGCGACCGCGAGCGCGAGAAACAGATCGCGTACGTGAAGAAAGTGGAGGTGAACACCCGGCGGAACATCGCGGGCGTCAACTGGTGCCTGGCGAAGGGCAAGCCCAAGCGACTCGAGCGACTGCCGCGCCTC
>CBHWBX010000303.1:0-5984 GCA_966111935.1 uncultured Gemmatimonadaceae bacterium | reverse complement strand
CGCTGCGGTGCGGGCGATGGCGCCCCGCATCGCAGCGGAACGAGAAGCTGAGAACACGGCCCGCATTGGCGACGTCATGGGCTTCCGAATGCGCGCCACGCTCAGCCTCTCCCCCACAGGAACGCCACCGCAGGAGAACGCCAATGGCTGACTTCCACGACGACGATTACGACGACGGCTGGTGTCTGATCTGTGGCGACGATTTCCGCTACGACGACTGCGGCGGCCCTTGCTCATGCGGCCTGCACTGCCGCGCGTGCCACGAGTTCGCCAGCGACGGTGACGATTACGACGGCTACGACGATGACGAGGACCTCTACGCGGCGCCACCGCAGGAGAACGCCTGATGGTTCAGACATTCGCCGTGCTGTCCCTAACGCTTCTCTGCGTGGTGGCGCTCATCGGATGGAGGGGCGCGGTAGAGGACCGCGATATGTACAAGCGCCTGTATCGCCAGGAAGCCGAGTCGCTTCGCGAGTTCGTCGAGCGAATGGAGGATGTGCTCGGGCTACGTCCCGCCCCGCCACCGCAGGAGAAGAACGCCGATGCGTGAGCCCTATTACGAGGACGAGCTAGTGAGGCTCTACCACGGCGACGCGCGAGAGATCCTTCCGTCGCTCGCGCTGGATGACGTGGCGTGCGTGATCGCCGATCCGCCGTACGGTGAAACGTCGCTTGCGTGGGACCGCTGGCCTGAAGGCTGGGTCGACGCGGTCGCTGCCGCCGTGCCGGAATCGGCGTCGTTGTGGTGCTGGGGCTCGATGCGCATGCACCTCAAGCGCGCTGCGGACTTCGCCGCGTGGCGCTTCGCTCAGGATTTCGTCTGGGAGAAGCACAACGGATCGAACAGCGCCGCGAACCGCTTCCGCCGCGTGCACGAAATCGCGAATCAGTTCTATCGCGGGCCTTGGGCGAACGTCTACGCCGAGCCGGTATACACGGCCGACGCGACGGCGCGCGTCGTTCGTCGCAAGAAGCGCCCGCCGCAGTGGGGTGAGATCGGCGAGCACACGTACGTCAGCGAGGACGGCGGGCCGCGTCTCATGCGCAGCGTGTTCTACGCCCGCTCGGAGCATGGCCGCGCGCAGAACGAGACGCAGAAGCCCGTCGCGGTCATCGCCCCGCTGATCGAACACTCCTCGCCCTTCCGTGGCCTGATCCTCTCCCCGTTCGCTGGCGCCGGAACGGATCTCGTCGCCGCGAAAACCATCGGTCGCCGCGCCATCGGCATCGAACTTCGCGAAGCGCAGTGCGAAATCGCCGCCTCGCGCTGCAGGCAAGGTGTTCTCAACCTCGGCGGTGTCGCATGACCGCCCGCTCACGCTCGGAGGAGCCCCGTGGCTAACCAGAACATCAGTACGTGGAACGTCGCGAAGCGCGCGGCGTGGATCGCAGTCGGCTATCTCATCGGCGCGTTCTGCTTTGCGGGCCTGTTCGCGATCATCGGCGGTGCGCTCTACGGCCTCGGCAAACTCGGCGAGGCGTACCCCGCGGCGGCGATGTGGACGATCCTCGGCATCTGCTGCCTCGCGGCCGCGACGCTCGTGGTCGTCGGCCTCGTCGCCTTGTATCGCGGCATCCGCTCGATCTGGCGCGAAGCCCACGCTATCGAACTCGACCGCGCCGGGGATCCCCGTGGCTGAAACGACGACCGCGCACCTCGATAGTCTGCGGCGACTGCAAGCCATCCTCGACCACACTCGCCAGTCCATCGCCCTCAACGGTGAGCGCGCCCGCTGGGCAATGTGCGTCATCGAAGCCAAACACCGTCGCGATCTCGCCGCCGAATACCTCGCCCGCGCCGAAGTGCGCCGGCTGGATGCTGAAATCGCCGGCCTTGGAGCCACAGATGGGCCGTAAGATCACGACACAGCAGGCCTTCGACTACGCGCGCGCCGCCGGCGTCGAGCCTCGAGACATCAAGAACCTGCCATCGATCCGGCAGGTCGTCGACGAGCTCGCGGGCAAGCCGCCGAAGTGGGACACCCGCGTCCAGGACGCCGACGAATCGCGCCGGATGCGCGCCTACATGCGATTCGCCGAGCGCAACGCGGGCGGGCCGGTGAGCGGCATGTGCGGGACCTGCGCCTTCCGCGCCGGCACCGAGGCGAATGCCAGCGGCGCCGTCCTCGACATGATCGAACAGTCGATGCTGCTCGGCGGGATGTTCAACTGCCACCACGGTGCCCCGGTGAACGAAGCGACCGGATGCATCGAGGACGGCGCCGAGCCAGTTCGCCCATGCCGTGGATTTCTCGCGCTTCGGAATCGCAACGCAGCAGACGCAGCACGGCCAGGAGGGCCACCCGTTGGCTGACGTCCAGAAGGATCATGGCCACGTTCAGATCGCGAATCGACTCCTCGAGGCGATCATCAAGGCCGGCTTCACGTGCCGCCAGCATCAAATCCTACTGGCGCTCTTTCGGCTGACCTATGGGTGGCGGAAGCGCTCTGTTCTGCTCACCGAGCTCGAACTCGCGCGGCTTGCCAATGCGGCCGACGAGAAGGCGAAGCGCGCCGGCGGGGCCTTCCGGGCCGACCTCGGCGTGCTCCTGCGTTGGCGCATCGTGCTGCGACAGGAAGCCCCGGAGTACGGTCGTCGCGGCCAATTCGTGTGGGCGATCAACAAGAACTTCGAGGATTGGGGCGTCTTCTCCGTCGCCGAGAATCGCCTCGCCGCGACCTACGGCAGCAAGCCGCGGTGGGATCGCGAGCACGAGCGCGGTGTGTTCGAACTGGCCCGCACTCAGGCCACTTCTATAGATGAGGACGAGGATGATGAGTGGCCCGAGGACGGGCCAGATATGCGGCCTATTTCTGGGCCAGATAATGGCGAGGACGAAAACGCGAAGTGGCCCGGCATCGGGCCACAGTATGGCCTAGTTCCGGGCCAGATGTCGGAACCTAAGTCGTTAAGCGGTGAGACTTACGAAGCTGGAAAGACATTGAAAGACAGTAGTTCTTCTGAAATTACAGAAAAAAGAGCAGTAGCAAGCATCTCTTCAGGCGACGGAAATTCGCTCGCTGCTGCGAACGGCGAAACGTCAGAAACGGCGGGGGAAACGGCAGAGGAATCAGCCCCGCCAGCCGCGCGGTCTGTGCCCGAGCCAGCGCCGGTCGAACGGGATCCGGAGACGCTCTACGCGATCGGACTGACGTCGGCGGTGAACGTTGCCGAAGACGCGAAGTACGGCGAACCGCCGAGCGGCCCGTTGCGCTACCCGAGCGCGTTGAAGCTCGCGAAGAAGCTCATGGCCGAGGGCATCTCGCTCGCCTTGGCACAGCACGCGATCACGGCGAAGGTCCAAGTGCTGAGCGAGCGGAAGCCCGTGAACTACTTCGCCGGCTGCATTCGCGATGCGTACGCGGACGCGCAGCAGCGCCTCGCCGACGCGAAGTACCAGAAGCCTGTTGTCGAGAAGCTTGAGGGCCTGCCGTCGCGGGTGTCGCCACTGACGCGCGAGTCGCGCCTGGAGCTCGAACGGCAGCGCACGAGCACGCAGCTGGCGCTCGAGCACGGGCGATTGCAGACCGCGGCCGGTGAGGCTTGGCGCGACGACCCGCCGAACGCCGAGCGAGTCGCGGCGATCGCCGCGCGGGTGAAGCAGAACTACGAGACGCTCGATCTCCAGGTCCTCGGCGGATCGCGGTTGGAACGCGCGATCGACGCCGAAGTCGTGGAGCTCTGCGCCAGGGCGAGCGGCTTCCCGGACTTCGAGACGTGGCTCGTACAGCGACCGCCGGACCGACCAGTCGACGGACCCGAAGGTGAGGCGAAGTAGGGGTTTATAGTGCCAGCGGCTGCTGAACTGCACGAACCAGCCAGCCATCCCGCCGTTTAGAACTTTCTCAACGTCGCCAATTCCTTCCCGCGACGAGGAGCCCGAGCATGAGCACCGAAACGAGCGTAGCCGAGCGTGTCGCGCAGGCGACTAGCGAACCCATCGCGCAGATGCCGCCGCATGTCGAGATCATGCCTGACGAGCTGATTGTCGGGAATCGCCAGCGTGTGAAGCAGTGCATCCTCGATCGGCTCGACGCCGGTGATCGGAAGTTCGTGTTCGACTTCGGCGCGTGTGGCTACGTCGATTCGCCGGGGCTCGGCGTCCTGGTGTCATGCTCGAAGCGCATCCGCGATCGCCAGGGCCGCTTGATCGTCTGCGGGCTGAACGAGGACCTGACAACGCTCTTCGACCTCACGGGCATGACGCCGCTCTTCACGATCGTGAAGGACCGCGCCGCGGCGTTGCGGGAGATCGCCCGGTGACGGCTGAAGACGCCGTGACGCGCATCGCCGCCTTCGACGTCTCGCTCACCGCGACCGGCTACGCCACGAGCGCCGGCGCGAGCGGCGTGATCTCGCCGCCGAAGACCATGCGCGGGATGGAGCGCATCCAGTGGATCCGCGCCGCGGTGCTGAAGATCGTCGCCGATCACGACCTGGTCGTCATCGAAGGCTATTCGTACGGCGCGCAGGGGCGCGCCATCCTCGACCTCGCGGAGCTCGGCGGCGTGCTGCGCTGCTCGCTCCACGACCGCCGCATCGCGTACGTCGAGATCCCGCCGTCCTCCCTCAAGCTGTTCGCCTGCGGCAAGGGCAACGCGAAGAAGGACGAGATGCTTGCGGCCGCAATCCGGAAGCTGACGTACATGGGCAGCGATCACAACGAGTCGGATGCTCTGTGGTTGCTGACGATGGCGAAGTCGCACTACTGGCTCGGCGAACCGCCGCTCAACGAGGCGCAGCGTCGAGCGCACGAGAAGATGCAGTGGCCGTTGAGTCCCCGCAGTCCCTTCACTTCCACCGAGGAACGAGCATGAGCGACGAACTTCAGAACGCCGAGAACGCGCAGGGTCCGCAGGGCAACGAGCCCGCGGCGACGATCGACAACCTGAGCAGCACGCTGAGCAGCACGCTGAGCAGCCCGCCGACGAACGACACGCCGACGGAAGCCGCGCCGGCGAAGGTCGAGTCGATCATCCCCGACGGTCACACTCCGGTCGACGTGCCCGAGGATGCCGGCCTGCCCGACGGCACCCAGGTCAGCATGAACGCCGACAACAAGCTCGTCGCGAGCGTGCCGACCGAGTCTGGCATCGTGCACATCCTGCACGAAGGCGAGGCGTTCATCGAGCATCTCGTCGAGACGGTCACGAACTACCTGAAGAGCCTCTGATGGCCCGCGTTCACGTCCGGCTCCTGCAGATCGAGTGCGAGGCCACCGATCCCACCGCGTTCACGACGCTCGTGCGCGAGGCGATCGACACGGCGTCGCACGCGATCACGCAGGGCCGCGACGTGAACATCACGCACGACGGACCGAAGGGCAGCTATGCCGTGAATGTCCGTCCGAGCTCCAAGACGAGGTAGCAATGGCAACTGACATCCACGGCGTACCCGACACCGTGACCAGCGAGCGTGCGCGCAACATCTATCACCGCTGCAACTCGGCGCGTAGCGGCATCAAGCTCGTCGCCGACGCAGTCAACGAGTTGCGTGCGGACTCGAAGCCGCAGCCCGCGACCGCCCTCCACATGCAGCCCGGGGCGAAGCTCAAGCCAGACAACGGCGTCGTCATCACCATCGACGGCCCGTATTCCGCCGAGCTGGCGAAGTGCTTCGACATCGACGATCCCGGTGTCGATCCGGAGGTCATCGCGAACGTGACCATCGCCTATCGCCACCTGGAAGACGCCTCGATGCGGCTCGGCAAGGCGCTCCAGGCGCTGGACGGCGGCGTGAGCGTGTACGACAAGTCCACGACGGTGGGGGCCTGATGGCGCGCTCCATCTCCATCACCATCGCCGGCGGCTCGAGCACCGAGGACTCGCCCGAGCGGATGCACGTGCTCACCGAGCTCGCGCGACTCTTCCTGCACACGGGTGACGTGAAGTGCGCGACGATCACCGTGCCGGCGCGCCAGATCACCGCCACGCTCACCGTCTCTGACGGCGAGGCGAAGACCTCATGAGCGCCAAGATCA
>CBHWBX010000302.1:0-5989 GCA_966111935.1 uncultured Gemmatimonadaceae bacterium | reverse complement strand
GAGGGAGCGATGCCAGCGGAGCGTCGCCGGCGTCGTGCGTCCAGAGGATCGACGTGCGATGTTCGGGAACCGACCAGCGGCGCAGGTGCTCGCCGCGCAGGAGCGGACGCACGAGCTCGGGCTCGATCGCGATCGTCCGGCCGCCAGCCATCTCGAGCCGAGCGCAGTCGTCGCCGCGATCGAGCAACTGGCCGATGAACGCATCATTGCAGCCGCATTTCACGCCGAGGAGCGGGCGGCCGAAGAGACTTTCGGCGAGCGGAACTCCGGCAGCGCGGATCGCGTCGAAGGCGCGGCGTGCTTCGCGGGGCAGGAGCAGCCATGGCGCGCCGGGCGTCGCGTCGAAGGGGAGATTGGCGCGCGGAGTGGACCAGGTGAACGGCGCGTCGCCGCGATGGTGCACGACGACGTCGACCGCCTGCTTTGCGGTCTCGTCCGGTGGAGACGCGACGACGAGCGACGGATAGACCGCGGCGTCGAACGCGGCCGGCGCGTCCGAATGATCTTCGAGCCGGCGCAGGCTCGCTCGCTCGAGCAGCAGGCGACGCACGCCGCCGCCGGCGAGGGAGCGCCAGAGCTTCGAAGGAACGAGGAGCGCCATCGTCCCGCTCGGCGAGAGTAGCGCGAGCGAACGCTCGATGAACAACGCGGCAAGATCGATCTGGGCGGCGAAGCCCGCGCCTGCGCCGGCCTGCGTTGCGCCGGCATCCCACGCGGCCGCACGCGCGACGGCAAAGTCGCGACGAAACGCCGCGCGCTGCTCGGCCGGGATGTTGTGCAGCCGCACCCATGGCGGATTGCCGACGATGACATCGAAGCCACCGCGTTGCGCGGCGTCGGCAAAGTGCACGTTGAACGAGAAGGGGAGAGCACCGCCCTCGGCGATGCGCCGTCGAAGGGTGCGCAATGTTGCTGCACGCCGGCGAAGTGCGAGCGCGGCGTCGCGCTGCTCGCGAGACGGCAGATAGCGCTCGCCGAAGAGATCGCGTCCCTTGCGAACGGCGACTAGATCGCGACGCCGGGCAGCGACCGACGCGAGCTGCGCGTCGATGGTCGCGAGGGCGCGCGCGCGTTCGGCGCGATCGAGCTCGCGGGCGAGCGAGCGCTTTCGCCCACCGGACGCGCGCGAGTACCGAAGCCGCAACTGCCGTACGGACGCGCCGTGCGCGCCGAGCAGGAATGTCTCGTCGAGCCCCGACGCGAGCGCGTCACCGACGCGAATGTTCCGGTCGAGATTCGGGAGCGGGGCGATCTGGTCGGGATGCGCGTCGTCGCACTCGATGACGACGGACAGCCAGAGCCGCAGCTGGCAGAGCCAGACCGCGGTTGGATTGACATCGACGCCAAAGATGGAGCGCGTGAGCACGTCGCGGCGAATGGCGTCGGTCGGCCGCGCGTCGCCAAGCTCGGCGAGTCGTGACGCAATTCGTTCGAGGGTGTGAACGAGGAATGCGCCGGAGCCGCAGGCGGGATCGAGCACGGTGAGCCGCTCGAGTGATGTTCGGTCGTGAGGGCCGAAGGCATCGGCCAGCGCGAACGACGCGACGCGTTCGACGAGCGTGAAGGGCGTGAAGAAGGCGCCGGTGGATCGCCGCTCGCGCGAGGCCATCAATGACTCGAATGCGCGGCCGAGCATCTCCGGATCGATCGCTGCCTCGTTCCAGCCGGCGGTCTCCTCGGCGGCGGTGAAGCGATACTGCCCGAACAGATCGTAGATGAGCGCGCCGTAGGCGTCGTCGCTGAATGAGACGTCGCGGCCGCGTCGCTCGATCGCGGTGCGCGAGAACAGGCCGCCGTTGAGGAATGGGACGCTGCCGAAGCCGGCCGCGGCGCGGCTGCGGGTCGAGCGCGGGGTGTTGAGCGTGCCGAAGAACAGAGGACGTAGGACCCGGCGACGAAACTCTCCGCCTTCGGCCATGCACGCATCGAACATCGACGACAGAAAGGCGTGATTGCCGTCGAGCCACCCTTTCGCCTCGAGGAAGCAGAGGAAGAGCAGTCGCGACGTGTCGAGCAGCGCGAGCTCGCGACGCAGCGCATCAGTGCCGACGTTCGACGAGCGCGCGAGTCCATTCACCGCGGACTCGAGCTCGCGGTAGAAGCGTGCGCCAAGGCGCTCGCGGCCGAGCAGCTCGACCCACCGCGCATGCGCGAGGAGATCGCGGCTGCCGGCGACGGCAGCGAGTGCGCGCAGCGTCTCGGCGTCGCTGTCGGTGACGCGGCCGCGGGCGGTGACGAGAGCGCTCAGACGCAGAGCGCGGCGTTCGCTTCCCCAGGTGGCGATGGCGACGTCGCCGCGGTCTGCCTGCGTCGCGACGATGACCCACAACGCCTGCGGAGCGCGCCGGCTCAGGCGCGTCGCGATGCGCGGGAGGAGCTCGCGCAGCGGACGCACGGAGTCGAGCTCGAGCAGCAGGGCGCGGATGGCTCCCGGTCCGCAGGCGACCCGTGCGTCGTGCGCGAGCCCGTCGAGCCCGAGCGCTTCGGTGGCGACGGCATCGATCGGGGCGGAGTTGCCGCAGCCGAGCAGATGCGCGATCGGCTCGAGGCGAGCCATGCGGTCGGCGGCCGCGAGGAGCTCGGCGGCTTGGCGAAGTGTGGGCACGCCGCGACGCTAGGGACGAACCGAGCGGCGACCGCGATCACACGATTGCTTACACGACCAATTCTTGCCAGCCGCGCGTCCGCCGGTAGTTTTGGATACATGCGCAAGACGCTGCTCCTCGCGGCGCTCGCCATGGTGGCGGTGGTCTCACCTCTCTCGCTGCTTTCGGCGCAGAAGACGGGCGTGATCTCCGGCACCGTGCGCGATGAAGCCGGCAAGCCGGTGCCCGATGCGGACGTCGTGGCGTCCGCCGACAATGCGCGCGCCCGCACCGATACGGCGGGGCATTTCGAGATTCGTAATCTCGACGACGGCACGTACGCCGTTCGCGTACGCCGGCTCGGGTATCTCGCGGCGCGGCTGACCGCCGACATCAGCCACGGCGGACGCGCGACGCTCTCGATCGAGCTGAAGGCGCGGCCGGCGCTGCTCGACAGCATCGTCGTCGTCGCCGACGGGAAGTGTCCCGAACAGTCGTATACGGGATTCGCTTGCCGTCGCCGGAACGGCAAGGGCATCTACTACACCGACGACGACATCTTCGACAAGAACGCGCGCGAGCTCGGTGACATCTTCCGCGATCTACCCGGCTTTCGGATCGAGCTCGTGATGACGCAGTTCGGGCGGGTGCCATATCCGATCCCGACGCGCGCGAGCCAGTGTCTCAACGCGCTCGTGAACGGCCGAGCGGCGACGCTCAGCAATCCCGTTCCGCGCTTCGCCGACGAGATGATCGCCGTCGAGATCTATGCGTCGCCGAGCGACGTCCCCGACGAGTACCAGCGCTACGTATGGGGCGTTCAGGGAAGGCAGGCGCAGGCATATCGCCAGCGTGCGGGCTCATCGAGCGATCGGTGCTCGGTCGTGGTGTACTGGACGCGCTTCAACTGAGCTAGGTCGTCGCCGTCGCGAGCGCGGCGGCGAACTGCGCGGCGACGCGCGCGCTCGACTCGCCGTCGAACGGACCGCAGTAATACTCGAATGCCGTGCGTCCTGCGTCGTGATCGACCGGTAGGGATCGGTCGCGCAGCCGGCGCAGTACCGGGGGCAACTCGTCGGCCGTTCCGAGCAGGATCGGACGGATCGCCTCGAGGTGCGCGAACATCGGCGTCCCGCGGTCGTGCACGACGATCACCGGCTTGCCGAGCATCGCCGCCTCGAGCGTCGTCGTCGACGATTTCGCGACGAGGGCATCGCAGGCGGCGACGAGCCACTCGATCGGCTCGTGCCGGCAGAGGGTGATGCGATCGCGTCGGCCGTTGACGAGCGACTCGTGAAATACCGCCGGCTCCGACGGGTGCGGGCGCAGCATCAGATGCACACTGGGGACGCGCAGACACGCTTCGACGACACCTTCGACGAACGCGGGATCCTGGTCGTACTGGCTCGGGAAGAGCACGAGCTGATGGTCGTGCGGCAGGCCCAGACGGGTGCGGACGCGTTGCGCGGCCTCCGCGGTAGCCATTGTGGGAAGCGTGTCGTAGCGAGGCTGCCCGGTGACGACGACGCGATCGGCACCGGCGCCATTCCGTGCGAGCAGGTCGCGCAGCTGGTTGCCGTTCGTGAGCATGCGATCGGCCGAGAACCAGCGCCAGGTCGCGGCGTCCGCGGCGACGCCGTCCTGCAGGCAGAGCGTGGGAATGCCGCGCAGCCGTGCGAGCCGCACCACCGCCTGTCCGATCCACCATCGATCGTTGCCGACGACGACGAGCCGCGGTTGCACGACGTCGAGCATTCGTGCCGCCGCGTCGATGAACGCCATCTGCGGCCCGACGCGGCGCTGCACCATCTCGAGACGGCTCTGAAGGAATCGACCGCCGTCGACGGCGAAGGCAGCGCCGCGGAGCGATGTGGAGACCCGGCCGAATGGCGGGAGCGCAAGTCGGCCGAACGATTCCGGGGACGGCGCGCGCACGACGGTGACGCCGGGGAGCGGGTGGCGCTCGGTGAACGCGTCTCCAAAGTGCACCCGGAGCGCCGGCGTCGCACCGTGCTGCGCGAGATGTTCCTCGACGGCAGCAAACATCTCGTCGATCGGACGCGTCCAGGAGATCGTAAGCACGTCGGCGCGCGGCAGTCGCCACGCGTGTTCGATCGGCGTCGGCGCGGCGATGCGTCGTCGCGCACGGGCATCGAGGATCGCGGCCAGCGCGCGCGGCGGAAAGACGTGCGTGCGATGTCCGCGCTGCTCGGCGCCGCACGCGGCCGCCGCAAGCATGCCGGGGTCGTAGCCCAGCAGCGTCCAGCTCGTGGAGCGCGAGGGCTGCTGCTCGGCGCGACGCATCGCCGCGTCGAGAGTGCCGAGCGTGAGAAAGTCGATGTCGAACGCAAGACGATTCAGCTCGCCGAGGTGCACGCCCTCGTGCGTCGGAAAGAGCGCGCGTCCCGGACCGGTGAACAGCTCCTGGACGGCATCCGTCGCCCAATCGTCGATGCTCTGCTGGGTCGCGCGGTCGAGCAGCTGAGTGGGCTGCACGAGGCGCGTCTTGCGCAACCGATCGAGTCCTTCGAGAGCGCCGCCTGGTGCATGGAGAAGCAACAGATGTTGCGCGGTCGCCACACTCAGCGCGCGACCGAGCTCACGGTACAACCGTTGTTCGCGCGTACTCCCGCGTAAATCGACCAGAAGAGCCCTTTGTCGCGCCGTCATCGTGGACGTCGGCGGGGCATACGGGATGCCAAGATCGCCGACGACCAAGACCGGGCGACCCTGTGGAAATTCAGATCAACGATCGACGGATCGGCGACAACCGGCCGGCGTACATCATCGCCGAGGCCTGCGACAACCATCTGGGCAGCACGAAGACGGCGAAGGAGATGATTCGCCAGGCGAAGCTGGCGGGCGCCGACTGCATCAAGTTCCAGCACCATCTTCCCGAAGAGGAGATGCTGCCGGACGTGCCGATGTCGAGCAACTTCGACATGCCGCTGTTCGAGTTTCTCAAGAAGTACGCGCTGACGCTCGACCAGCACCACGAGCTGAAGTCGTACTGCGAGGAAGTCGGCATCGACTATCTCTGCACGCCGTTCAGCTGGAAGGCCGCGCGCGAGATCGACACGCTGCGCGTCTCGGCGTACAAGATCGGCTCGGGGGAGATGACCGACGTCCCCTCGCTGCTGCGCATCGCCGCTCTGGGCAAGCCGATGATCGTGTCGACGGGGATGTCGACGTTCGAGGAGATCGATCGCACCTACACGGCGCTGACGAGCCGCGACGTGCCGCTGGCGCTGATGTTCTGCGTCAGCGAGTACCCGCCGGTCTACGAGGACATCAACCTGCGCGTCATCGAGGCGATGCGGGCGCGGTACCCGAAGGCGGTGATCGGCCACACCGATCACACCCCCGATCTCTACACGTCGTTCGCCGCGGTCACGCTCGGCGCG
>CBHWBX010000301.1:0-6000 GCA_966111935.1 uncultured Gemmatimonadaceae bacterium | reverse complement strand
AATCGGCTCCGCCCTTCAGGTCGTACAGAGGTCGAATTACTCGACCGTGATCACGCCCTTCATGTTCATCGCGAGGTGCGGCGTGCAGTGGTACGGGTACTGACCCGGCTTCACGCCACCGAAGGAGATCGTGTACTTCTCGTTCGGGTTCATGAGCATCGGGCTCGAGAGCTCGGAGAGCTTCTGATCCATGTTCGCATCGAGCTGCGCCTTCGAGTCGGCCGGAACCGTGGCCGGGTCGAACGCAACGTTGTGCGGGCCGCCGCTGACCATCGTGAACGTCACGGCGTCGCCGGACTTGATGGTGAGGTTGGCCGGCTCGAAGCGATAGCCCTTGTCGTCGCCGATCATCTTGACTTCGTGGTCAGCGCCCGTGGCCGCAACCTTCGCAACCGCGCCCGCCGCCGGAGCCGGCGTGGCCGGAGCCGCCGTCGAAGCGGGCGTAGCCGCCGTCGATTCAGCCGCTCCCTTCTTCTCGCCGCCGCCGCACGCCCCGAGAACCGCCGCGCCCGCGAGGAGCGCCAGACCGTAGAACCGCATTGCTGAATGCCTCCAGTAGAACTGGACTAAACGTTGTGGGTAAATCGCCGCTCTTCGCGGATATTGTGAAACTATTCACAAAGTCCACGGGATGCAACGCGCCTCGCGGCGTGCAACCTCTGGGCCTCGGGCTAGAACTGATCGAGGATTGCCCGGTTCAGCGCGTCCGCCTTACCCAGGTAGACGAAGCGGAAATCGCGCATGTACTGCCTCGCGACCCGACGAACGTCCTCCGGCCGGACTCGACGGAGATCATCCACGAACCGGGACGCGGCCCGGTAGTCCCCCTGATAGATCTGCGCGCGTGCCAGGAAGGTCGCCTGGTCCCCGTTCGTCTCGTTCTTCAAAAAGAAGTCGGTGATGAACTGTTGGATCAGCCGGTTCAGTCCCTGTGGGTCGATCAGCTCGGCTTGGAGCCGGTTGATCTCCTCCCGCATGAGCTGGAGCGTGGTGTTTGGATCCACGGTCGTGACGTAGACTCCGCCGCTCGCGACGGCCCGCTCGAGGAAGGGAGCGTCGACGTCGTACGAGAGATTCCGCTGCGATCGAATCTCGGTGAAGAAGCGGCCGGACAGCACGGCGCTCGCGATGCGCAGCGCCTGATAGTCGGGGTCGCGCGCCGACGGCCCCGCGAAGTAGCCGAGGATGTAGTTCGTCGGCAGCGTCGCTTCACGCACGAGCAACGCGCGTCCGAGCTTCGGCGCCGCGCGCGGCGGCGACCACGCGTAGTTGCCGCGCTGCACGCCGCCGAACGTTCGTCCGACGAGCTCCTCGAGCCGCGCGCGCTCGACGTTGCCGACGACGACGAGGAGCATTCGCGACGCGACCATCTGCGTCGCCTCGTAGTTCCGCAGTTGTTGCAGCGAGATGGAGAAGAGTGACGACTCGTTGCCGGTCGTCTGAAAGGCATACGGATGACCGACGTAGAGCAGGCTGTCGGCGAGGAAGTTCACGAGCGGGTCGGGCGAGTTGCGCGCCTGGCGCGCGCCGGTCAGCAGACGCGCGCGCACGAGCTCCACTTCACCGGAGTCGAGCGTTGGCGCGAGCAGGCGATCGGCGAAGAGCATGAACGTCGAGTCGAAGGTGCTGCGGACGCTCTTGAAGCCGAACAACGTCCAGTCTTCCTGCGGCGAGATCTCGAACTCGCTGCCGAGTCGCGCCGTCGTCTGTCGCACGGCGCCGCCGGGGAAACTCTTCGTGCCCCGTCCCGACGCTTCGAGCAGAAACGCTTCGATGCCCTGCGTCGCCGGCGTGAGCTGTTGCGATCCGCCGAGCAGATACATGTTCGCGGCGACGACGTCGTTCGCGGTGTTGCGGCGCAGGATCACGCGCAGGCCGTTGATCTCGAAGCTCGTCGTGCCGGTGTCGGTCTGCGCGCGAACGGCGAGCGGGCAGACGACGAGAAGCAGAGCGAACAGAATGCGTCGCATCATGGGCGCGTCACCGGTTTTGCCGCCGCGGGCTTCGGTGCCGGCGGCAGGAGCTGCGATGGCGTGAGATTGAGCGCGCGTCGCGCATCGGCCGAGAGCATGACCCCGGTCACGTGCGGCTTGCCGATGATGTACTTGTTCGCATAGCGCTGGAGATCCGCCGGTGTCTGCTTGGCCATCGTCTCGACGTAGCCGAGGAAGTAGTCCATGCCCGTGACCGCCCACCAGAAGCCGAGCTGCTGCGCGAAGCCCGAGGAGCGCTCGAGACTGAGCTCGGTGCTGACGATGCGATGCTGCTTGGTCGCCTCGAGCTCTTCCTTCGTGAAGTAGGAGGTGTCGCTCACCTTGGTGAGCTCCTCGCGCAGCGCGGCGAGTGCCTGCTTCAGCTTGCCGGGCGACGTCGCTCCCTCGATGGTGATCGGACCGACGTGATTGAGCGTGTAGTAATTGACGCCGATCGACTCGAACAATCCGCTGTCGACGAGCCGGCGCTGGAAGCGCGAGCCGGGCTGATTCAACACGTCGGAGAAGACGTCGGCCGCATACGTCGACGCCGGATCCGCTTTCGCGCTCGGGCCCTGCCACTGGAGCATCACGATCGCCGTGCCGATCGGCTGTTCGACGATCAGCGCGGTGTCCCTGGTGAGCGGCGGGATCGGCGGAATCGGATCGGCGGCGAACGGGTCGGGGCCACGCATCCAGTTGCCGAAGATCGCCTGCGCGAGCGCGAACGCGCGGGCCGGCGCGACGTCGCCGGTGATGATCAGCGCCGTGTTGTTCGGGATGTAGTAGCGCTTTTGGATCGCCTGCATCTTCGCGGGCGTGGTGCTCTGAATGACCGACCGCACGCCGAGCGGATTCTTCCGGCTCCACGCGGTCGTCCAGAGCGCCTGACTCATCGCCGTGGTGAATGGGAAGTACGGGCTGGATTCGTTACGGTCGTACTCGCCGATCACGACTTCGCGCTCGCGCTCGAGCTCGTCCTGGCGAAAGAGCGGATCGATGAGCGCCGCGGCGAGGAAGCGCATTCCGCCGTCGACGCTGTCGGCGGGGACGGTGAGGTAATAGTTGACCCGCTCCTCGCTCGTCGATCCGTTGAACTCGGCGCCGAGCTCCGATGCCCGCGAGATGAACGCGTCCGGCTCGGGATAGCGCTTGTTCGCCTTGAAGAACATGTGCTCGTACAGGTGCGAGAGGCCGTCGAACTGCGGCCCCTGCGTGAACGAGCCGTTCTTGACGTCTGCCTCGATGGTCACGAGTGGGACGCCGCGGTTCTGGACGACGATGACCTCGAGCCCGTTGGGGAGGGTCGTCCGCTGAATTCGGCGCTCGAGCTCGGCTCGCTGCGCGGCCAGATGGCGAGCGCCTGCGCTCAGAGCTATCGCGCACGCCAGCGCGGTTGCCCGAAACGTGCGAAACGCCAGACTCCGACGGCCACGCGCACGGCTACGCGCACGGCGTGGCGGCCGTGGACCGTTCATGGTTTCTTTCAGCCCTAACATGTCTTTTTCCAACTCCGAAGCTCTCGAACGACTGGCAAAGCGACTCGACGCCGGTCATTTGCGCCGGCACGAACCGCTCGCTCCGTATACGACCTTCAAGATTGGCGGCCCCGCCGACCTGTTCTTCGAAGCCACGTCCGCCGACGCTCTTGCGAATGCCGTGCTGGCCGCGCGGGAAGAAGGTGTACCCTACTTCGTTCTCGGGCTCGGTGCCAACGTCCTCATCGGCGATGGCGGGTTCCGCGGTCTCTTGATCCGGAACACCGCGCGTCATCACGAGTTCCGGGAGCAGGGCGACCACTGTCTACTCTGGACGGAGAGCGGCGCGATCGTGAAGGAGCTGATTCAGGAATCGGTCGCGCGCGGCTGGTCGGGGCTCGAGCACTACGTCGGCATTCCGAGCACCGTCGGCGGCGCGATCTGGCAGAATCTGCACTTCCTGTCGCCGGCGCCGGAGCGCGAACGGACGATGTTCATCGCCGAAATCTTCGACTCGTGTGAGATCCTCAGTGAAGAGAACGAGCGGAAGACGGTCGATGCGTCGTACGTCGGCTTCGGCTACGACGACACGGTGTTCCATCATCGCCGCGACATCGTCCTCGCGACGACGTTCAAGCTGACGCGCGGCGATCAGAACACGCTCCAGCGCATTCTCCAGGAGAATCTGAGCTGGCGTGGCGGCAAGCATCCCTGGCTCGACTGGCATCCGAGCGCCGGCTCGATCTTCAAGAAGAAAGAAGGCGTCGGCGCGGGCCGGCTCGTCGATCAGTGCGGGTTGAAGGGTTTCCGCATGGGCGACGCGCAGATCTCACACATCCATGCGAACATCATGGTGAACCTCGGCCATGCGACGGCGAGCGACGTGCGCGGGCTGATCGCGCACGCGCAGCAGACGGTCGAGAAGAACTGCGGCGTGCATCTCGAGCCGGAGATCGGGTTCATCGGCGAGTTCTGAACGCTAGAATGCCGTCCCGAAGCCGAACACGAAACGCCAGGGCGCGGGCCGGTCGATCGGACGCGCCGCACCGAGGTGGAGCAGGTCGCCGAAGAATGTCAGACCACCGCCGGCGGTCGCCCGCACGCCTCCTGTAGACGTCGATAGGGGAAGGCCGTTCGCGTCCACGCCGAGCGCGCGAACGGCATCCTGCGCGCCGAGGGAGGAGATCTCTGTCCAGCCACCCTGGATGCTCGCGCCGATGCCCGGGCTCAAGCCCGGGACGTAGAAGTTGCGGAAGCGCATCGGCCGTTTGAGCAGGTTGAGGCGGTAGCTCGAGTATGCGCGGAAGAGCGCGGCGCGATCGCCGGCGAACTTCTTGTACTCGTAACCCGGTAGCAGCTCGTTGCCGCCGAGCTCGAACAACTGCTGCGGCGGTGGATGCGCTCCGAGCACGACGCCGCCGTCCGCGTGCAGCGCGAGCGAGACCGGACCGAAGTACCGGCGCGATGCGAGCGAGAGCTCGGTGCGCTGCCAGGCGATGTCCCCGTTCGCAAGCTCGTGGTGAATCCGCGCGCCGACTCCCGGTGTCACGTAGTCGCCGGTCACATTCGGATGCCATTCGAGATCGGCCTTGCCGATCGCATACGAGCCGGGCGCGACACCGCGGTTCGCGCGGAAGTCCGTCGATCCGAACAGCCCACGCGACAATCGCGCGCGCTCGGCGCCGTCGTGGCCGACGCCTCCCTGCAACGTGAGCAGCGCGCTGCTGACCGAGCCGAAGACGTGCGTCGCCGAGAGCAGCGCGCTCGATCGATCGACGTAGTCGTAGTTGTCGACGGAGCCGAACAACGCCGCGAGTCCGGGATCGTCACTGAACGGTATCGCGAAGTCGTTCGTCGTCGCGAGGCTCCGCTCGACGCGCGCGCCGAAGGTCTCGTTGCCGCGCGACAGATTCGCGAACGCTCCACCACGCAGCGTCTTCTCCGAAAACGCCCATCCGCCGTGCGCGCCGACCGAAAGCCCCGGCGCGACCGAACGGAAGTCCACACTCGGCGCGACGCCGAGGAACAGCCCTTCGACGCGGTTGAAGCGGAAGATCCGCGACACGGAATTCGGAAAGAGGGAGAGCCGCGGCGGGCCGGTCGACCGCCAGGCGTCGGGCGCGAGGTCGGCGAAGTCGTCGGAGTGCACGGCGGCACTCTGCAGCCCGAGCTCGTTTCTCCAGTCGCCGAAACGATCGACGCTGTCGCTCGGCGCCCAGGTGATCGTGACGCGGCGGCGCTCCGCGGAATCCGCCGACGCGACATCGCGCCCCGACGGCGTGATGTCGCTGATGTTCGATACGATTCTGAATACCGGTCGGGCATTGCCGAACACCGCGAAGCCCGCCTGGAATTCCGTGCGCTGATAGGTCGGCAGCCAGTACTCGCCGCCGATCTCCGAGTTCACGAACTCGATGTACGCCGCCGCGGTGACGCCGAGCGCCGCGCGCGTGAATCGCTCGCTGAGCGTCGGATGATCCTCGACCGCGACGATCTGCCCGCGCATGCGCACGATCTGATGGCGCTGCGCATCGACGTCGATCTCGCCG
>CBHWBX010000300.1:0-6037 GCA_966111935.1 uncultured Gemmatimonadaceae bacterium | reverse complement strand
ATCCCGGCACCGACGCCGCCCGGCGACGCCTGGGAAGCGGTCAACCGCATCTGCCGCCTCGGCGAGGGTGACCTCGAGCGCGGCGTGGCGACGCACTACCGTCTCAATCTCGCGCGCCTCGAGACGCACGAGGCGCGCGCGCTCAAGCTCGTCCCGGAGTCGGTCGCGCGACGGTTCGGCGTGCTGCCGCTGCGCGAGACCGATCGCAACATCTACATCGCGACGAGCACGCCGCTCGACCTTGACGCGGAGCAGGCGGTGGCCTTCGCCTCCGGCCGCACGCCCGTGTTCGAGGTCGCGAGCCCGCGCGCCGTCTCCGAGGCGATCGACTCGCTCTATTCGCCCGACCGCGTCGTCGAGCAGCTCCTCGGCCCCGTGGATTCCGGGCTCGCCGAAGCGGTGCTCCTCGTCGACGAGCCGCAGAACGAAGACGTGAGCGCCGGCGAAGTCACGACGGCACCCGTGGTCAAGCTCACGAACTACATCATCCTGGAAGCGGTGCGCGAGCGCGCGAGCGACGTGCACATCGAGCCCGCGGGCACCGGCGCCGTTGTGCGCTTCCGCGTCGACGGCGTACTGCGCACGCAGATGCAGCTTCCGTCGGCCGCGTACATTCGCGTCGTCTCGCGCATCAAGATCCTCGGCAAGCTGAACATCGCCGATCGCATGCGTCCGCAGGACGGCCGTGCGCGCGTGCGCGTCGACAGCCGCTCGTACGACCTGCGCATCTCGACCGTGCCGGCGCGCGAGCGCGAGAAAGTCGTGATTCGTATCCTCGATCCCGAAGGCTCGCCGCCGCTCGAGAAGCTCGGCCTCGCCGAGCACGAGCTCGCGCGCATCCGGCAGCTCGTCGGCTTCCGCGAAGGCGTCGTCATCGTCACCGGTCCCACCGGCTCGGGCAAGACGACGACGATGTACGGCGCCCTGCGGCAGATGGCGACGGGGATGATCAACATCATGACCGTCGAGGATCCGGTGGAGTACGAGCTGCCGGGGATCACCCAGATCCAGGTCGAGACGAAGCGCGACGTGACCTTCGCGTCGGCGTTGCGCGCGATCCTGCGACAGGACCCCGACGTCGTGTTCATCGGCGAGATTCGCGACGCCGAGACGGCGGAGATCGCCGTGCAGGCGTCGATGACGGGACACCTCGTGCTCGCGACGCTGCACACCAACGACGCCGTGGGCGCCGTGCCGCGCCTGCTCGACCTTGGTCTCACGCCGGTGAGCGTCGCGGCGAGCCTACGCGGCGTCGTCGCCCAGCGATTGATCCGGCGCACGTGCCCGAACTGCGAGGAGCGAATCGGGCCGAACGATCCGCTCACTCCGCGCGAGACGGAGCTCGTCGGGCGCTACGGTGTGCGTCAGGTCGTGCGTGCCGTCGGCTGCAAGGCGTGCGGCGCGACCGGCTATCGCGGACGTATGGCCCTCGCCGAAGTGCTCGTCGCGTCGCCGTCGTTCCTCGACGCCGTCGCGCACGGCTCGATGCCGTCGGTGCTGCAGCAGACCGCGGTGGCCGCCGGCATGCGCCCGATTCGCGAGATCGCGCTCGACGCGGTGCGCGCGGGCACGACGACGCTCGAGGAAGTGGAGCGTGTCGTCGGCGAGTTTGCCGCCCCGGCGGCGCCTGAGAAGGCCGCGCCGGCGACGCCGCGCGTGCTCGTCGTCGACGACGACGCGGTGATTCGCCAGCTCGGCCGCGCGCTGCTCGAGAAAGTGCCGCTCGAAGTCAGTGAGGCCGACGACGGACCGGTGGCGCTGGCGATGCTCGAAGCCACGCCCGACTTCTCACTCGTCGTCCTCGATCTCGACATGCCCTCGATGACGGGCCGCGACGTGATCGAGCGCCTGCGGAACAACCCGGCGACGGCGTCGCTGCCGATCATCGTGCTCACCGGCAGCGAGTCGCGCGAGGACGAAGCCGCGCTGATGGACGCCGGCGCCGACGACTACATCAAGAAGCCGATCGACCCGGCGCGCTTCATCGCCCGCGTGAAGGCCGTTCTACGACGGGCGGGCGAATAGAGCACAGCAAACGCGCGAAAGGTTCGCGCGTTTGCTGTGCTACGGGCGCAGGCGGTGCATCATCCGCGGGAAGGCGATCACCTCGCGGATGTGCGGCAGCCCGCAGATCCACGCGACCGTGCGCTCGAGGCCGAGCCCGAAGCCCGAGTGCACGAACGTGCCGTACTTCCGCAGGTCGAGATACCAGGCGTACGCTTCTTCCGGCAAGCCTTCCTCGCGAATGCGATGGAGGAGCTTGTCGTAGTCGTCCTCGCGCTGCGAGCCGCCGATGATCTCGCCGTACCCCTCGGGCGCCAGACAGTCGTCGCACAGCACCGTGCGCGGATCGTCCGGGTTCTCCTTCATGTAGAAAGCTTTCGCCTCCTTGGGATAGTTCATCACGAACACCGGGCGGTCGTAGTCCTCGACGAGCAGGGCTTCGTCCTCGGCGCCGAGGTCGTCGCCCCACTGCACCGAGCTTCCCTTCTTCTGAAGGGTTGCGACGGCGTCCGTGTAGTTGATGCGATGGAACGGCGCCTTCACCTTCTCGAGCTTCGAGACGTCGCGCTCGAGCTCCTTCAGCTCGGCCATGCGGCGCTCGAGCACGCGCTGCACGAGGAAGGACACGAAGTCTTCCTGGAGGCGCATGTTGTCATTCGAGTCGTTCCACGCCACCTCGGGCTCGATCATCCAGAACTCGGTGAGGTGGCGGCGCGTCTTCGACTTCTCCGCACGGAAGGTCGGGCCGAAGGTGTAGATCTTTCCGAACGCCGCCGCCGCCGCTTCGCCGTAGAGCTGGCCCGTCTGCGCGAGATACGCGTTCCCTTCGTCGAAGTACTCGGTCGCGAACAGGCCGGCCCGCTCGCCGATCGCCGCGGTGAGGATCGGCGTGTCGACGCGCAGGAAGCCGCGCTCGTAGTAGAAGTCGTGGATCGCCTGCTCGATCTCGTTGCGGATCGCGAAGATCGCCCGGACGCGATTGCTGCGCAGCCAGAAGTGCCGGTTGTCGAGCAGGAAGTCGATCCCATGCTCCTTCGGCTGGATCGGATAGTCGATCGGGCTCGCGCCGATGATTTGGAGATCGGTAACGCCCATCTCGTAGCCGCCCGGCGCGCGCGGCTCGGCGCGGACCTCGCCGGTCAGGGCGAGCGAGGTCTCGAGGGTCAGCTCCTTGAACCGCTCCCACACTTCGGGGGGGAGCTGGGTCTTCACGAAGACCGACTGCATCACGCCCGTCCCGTCACGCACGACGGCGAACGCCACCTTGCCGGATGACCGGACGTGGGTCACCCATCCCCGGACGGTGACGGTCTGTCCCACGTGATCCTTGAGCTCGGCAATGCGCGGCGTAGCGGAAGCGGCGGTGGTCTGGTCGGCCATGGTCTCGGAGCGGCGAAGAAGCGCTAAACTGATGTGATGACGAGCTATAAGGCTACTCATCCCCTGGGACGGATGGTACCCCGCTCAGCGGCGTACTAGCGGCTTCGTCCTTTCGGCGTTGTCCTTGCGTATATATCAGGACAGCAGGGATCTCTGAACGACTGCACCTACGACATGACACTGCGCTCGAGGCTCGCGGCCGGCCTCGTCACGATCGCGATCATCCTGGTCACGCCCCTCGTGTTCGCCCTGCAGTCGCTTCGGCACCTGCAAGACGATTCGACGGCGTTGCGCGACCGCGACTATGCCGAGTCCCTCCTCATCGGCCGGCTACGAGAAGGATTGAACGAGCTCCGGCGCGAGGAGCTCGCGCTCATCTTCAAGCCTGACGCCGTATCGCGCGACGCGATGGAGAAAGGCGTCGCCCAGGTCGGCGCGCTCGCCGACTCGCTCAGCCACTTCGCCCTGCCCGCGCAGGCGAAGGACATCGGCGTATCGATCCGGCAGATCGCCGCCGCGGCGCCGTCCGAATACGCCGCCGCGCTCGAGGGGAACGCGAAGGTCGCCGACTCGCTCTCGGCGAAGGTATTCGTCCCCGCGCTCAATCACGCCGATTCCACCGTGCGCGTCGCCGAGCACGCGCTGGCCGAACGCACGACCGCGCGGGTGAACGAGCAGACGGTGCGCATCGTCCGCACCTACACCGTGTCGGGCATCGCGCTGCTGCTCGCTCTCGTCATCGCCGCGGCGATCGCGATCTGGCTCACGCGGTCGATCAGCCAGCCGATCCTCGACCTGCGCACCGGCATGGCCGCCGTCGCCGATGGCGACCTGAGTTACCGCCTCCGCGTTCCCCCCGATCGCTCCGACGAATTCGGAACGCTCGCCCGCAGCTACAAGGAGATGACGCGACAGCTGGCCGAGCTGGACAAGCTCAAGGCGGAGTTCGTGTCCGTCGCGTCGCACGAGCTCAAGACGCCGATCAACGTGATGATCGGCTACCTCCAGCTCCTCGACGAAGGCGTCTACGGCCCGCTCGACGCGAAGCAGAAGGAGGTGCATCGCACCCTCGTCGCGCAGGCGAACACCCTGCTCCGCCTCGTCAAACAGCTCCTCGACGTCAGCCGCTTCGAAGCGGGCGGCGGCCGCCTCGAGCCCCGCACGATCGATCTCGACCACATGCTCGCCGAGCTCGAACGCGCCTTCCATGTGCTGGCGGTGCAACGTGAGATACGTTTCACCGTGGCGCGCGAGGAAGGGCTGCCGGATGAGGTCTATTGGGATCTCGATCGCATCAACGAGGTCCTTGGCAACCTGCTCTCGAACGCCTTCAAATTCACGCCGAAGGGCGGCGAAGTCGAGCTGGTGCTGTCACCAGTCGAGCGTGGGGTGCAGATGAAGGTCCGCGCCAGCGGCGCCGGCATTCCCCCCGAACAGGCGCCCCGGATCTTCGACAAGTTTTACCAGGCTGACAATCAACGTTCGGCGCACGCGGCAGGTACCGGCTTGGGACTTGCCATCGCGAAGCAGATCGTGGATGCGCACGGGGGAACGATTACTTGCGACAGTACGCTCGGAGTTGGAACGACCTTCACGATCAGACTGCCACTGCGGGTGCAACGGCGGTCGGCGGTGCAACGCGCAGTGCCGGGGTGACCGGCGTGACCGGCGTGACCGGCGTGACCGGCGTCACCGTGCGTCGCGCGATGCTGTCCGCGTCGCTGCTCTTCGCGTCCGCCTGCGCGAGTCTCGTCCCCGGCCGTGTCTCACCGGCCAGCGATTGGAAGCACACGCTCGAAGCGGCGCAGCATCAGGCGAACCAGGGACACTTCGAGGCGGCGGACAGCACGCTCGCGAGCTTCGCGACGGCGCACCCTGGAACGAACGAAGCGCTCGAGACGGCGTACTGGCGCGCCGTGTTCAAGCTCGACCCGTCGAATCGCACGGCGTCGGTTCAGCAGGCGATCGCGTCGCTGGATGCCTATCTCATGGACGGACGTCCGCGCGCGCACATCACCGAAGCGACGACGCTCCGCCGCGCCGCCGCGCAGCTCGACGCGCTGAACCGCCTCGCCGCGAGCGCCTCGTCGCAGGCCAAGGACGCCGCGAGCAACGCCGCGAACGCCAAGGCCGCCGCGAGTGAAGCGAAGGCCGACGCCCGTGCCGCGAACGCCGACGCGAACGCGACCAGCGACGCGAAGGACGCGGAAATCAAACGTTTACGCGACGAGCTCGCGAAGGCGAACGCCGAGCTCGATCGGATCCGCAAGCGGCTCGGCAACCCGCCGGGCAAGCCCTAACCCACGCGGAACAGCTCGAGCGACCGCGCGTACCGCTCGCCGAGCACCCGGCGCAGGCCGGCGTTCTCCGGACGCTCGAGACCCGGATCCCGCTCGAGCAGCTTCATCGCCGCGAGCCGTGCCTGCTCGTTCAGCTCCTCGTCGCGCAGCGGATCGGCGATCCGGAACGTCGGCACGCCGCTCTGCCGCTCGCCGAACAGGTCGCCCATGCCGCGCATGCGCAAATCCTCACGAGCGATCTCGAAACCGTCCTCGGTGCGCGTGAAGATCGACAGACGATCCGCCACCTCCGGGCTCACGTCGCCGAGCAGGATGCAGTACGACTCCTCGGCGCCGCGGCCGACGCGGCCGCG
>CBHWBX010000299.1:0-6078 GCA_966111935.1 uncultured Gemmatimonadaceae bacterium | reverse complement strand
GGCTGGGTAGGGCGCGGGGTTGGTTGCCGGGCTAGCCTCTAACCCTACATAATACGTGGTGTTGGGCCACCGCCCCGCTGGGGGCGAGGGTCCGGGGGTTAGGGGCCAGGAACTGCAAAAAGTCGATTACTGGGGCCAGGGACCAGAGGGCGAGGACCTACTGACGGCGGTTTGGGGGCTCGCTGGCTTCGACAGACTCGACCAAACCGTGCAGCATTCGCCCGATCTCGTCGGTCCGTTGGGCTAAAGCGCGAAACGTCGCGGCATTCACGAAGCCTACGCGGTTCGAGATCAGGAGTAGGGTCTCGAGTTCGCTCAGAGAACCGCGGGAGTGGCCGAGGTGGTTCAGGTACTGGCCCCGGCCGTGCTTGCTGTGGCCTTCGGCGATGTTGGAAGGGATCGAGACGCCGGAACGCTGGATCTGACTACACAGGCCAAACCGTTCAGAGGCTGGGAAGCGTTTGGTGACGCCGTACAAGTCGACCGCCAGGTCGACGCCTTTCTGCCAGACACTCAGATCTCGATACGACCGAATGATTCCAGCCATGTAAAACCAACCGGGGTTAGGGTCTCCTCGACCCTAACCCCTAGCCCCTAACCCCTCCGCCATCAAAAGCGCGCAGAGGTCGTCATTACGCCCCGACGAAAGGCAGTTATCAGGCGACGGCATACTGTTGTGTCACATCCCGCCCCGCCGACTTCACCACGAGCTTGAACTCGTCCGGCTTCAACAGCGGATCGTCGCGCAGCTCCAACGTGAAGCCGACGGCCTTCTCGAGCTTCTTCACCAGATCCTTCTCGTTCTCGAGGATGTACATCGCGACCTCGGGGTGGATCCGGACGACGAGCGGGTCCTTGCGCCCTTCGATGCCGATCTTGCGGACGGCGCGCTCGACGCGGCGAGTGATCGTTTCGGCGGTGAAGACGCGGCCGGTGCCGTGGCAGGTCGGGCACGGCTCGGTCATGTTTTGGAAGTGGCTCTGGCGGACGCGCTGGCGCGTCATCTCGATCAGGCCGAGCTCGCTCACCGCGTAGGCCTTCGTGCGCGCGCGGTCGCGACCGAGGTGGGTGCGGAGCTCCTGCACGACCTTCTCGCGATTCGCCTTCGTCTCCATGTCGATGAAGTCGCAGACGATGATGCCGCCGAGGTCGCGGAGGCGGGCCTGCCGCGCGACTTCGCGGGCGGCCTCGAGGTTCGTCTTGAGGATCGTCTTCTCGGGGTCCTTCTTGCCGGTGTAGCGCCCCGAGTTGATGTCCACCGAGACGAGCGCTTCGGTCTGCTCGATGATCAGGTAGCCGCCCGACGGCAGGTCGCAGCGGCGCTTGAACAGGTCGCGCAGCTCCTGCTCGATGTTCGCGTGGTCGAACAGCGGAACCGGATCCTCGTACAGCTTGATGCGGTCGATCAGCTCCGGGGCGATGCCGCGGAGGTATTCGGTGATCTCGTTGTAGACCTGCTTCGAGTCGACGGTGACCTGCTCGACCTTCGTGCTGAAGACGTCGCGCATCAGGCCGCGCGTGAGGCTCGTCTCGCGATGGATCAGACTGGGCGCGCGCACGAAGTGCGTCTTGCGCTTGATCTTCTTCCACTGGTTGATGAGGGTCGACAGCTCGCGTTCGAGCGTCTCCTTCGTCACGTCCTCACCGACGGTGCGGACGATGACGCCGCCCGAATCCTTCGGGAGCGCTTCCTCAACCTGGGCACGCAGGCGCTTACGCGTCTCACGGTCGCCGATCTTCCGGCTCACGCCGACGCGCTCGGCGTCGGGCATGTAGACGAGGAAGCGGCCGGCGAGTGAGACCTGCGCGGTCACGCGCGGGCCCTTGGTGGAGATCGGCTCCTTGGAAACCTGGACGATGAGGTCCTGGCCGCGCTTCAGGAGGTCCTGGATCGCGGGGGCTTTGGCCTCGCGGCGCTGCTTGGCGCGCGCCTCCGACTCCTCGTCGTCGCTGTCATCGTCGTCGTCGGCTCCGCCGTCCGCGTCGGGATAGACGAGGTCGGAGGCGTGGAGAAACGCGCTCTTCTCGGTGCCGATGTCTACGAACGCTGCCTGAATTCCCGGCAGTACTGCTTCGACTCGTCCGAGGTAGATGTCGCCGACCATCCGGCGCGCCTCGGGGCGATCGACGAGCAGCTCAACGAGCTGGTCGTCCTCGAGAATGGCGACCCGCGTCTCGCGCGGATTCGCGTTGATCAAAATCTCTCGTTTCATCTGGTCGCGACGCGCGCGTGTCCCCCGGCGACTCGGCGGGATGTGGGCGTCGGATGCTCAGTGTGTGTGTGGCGGGCCGCGAACGATGCAGTCGTCGCACCTGGCTCGAGGCAACTCGCGAGAAAGAGGTCCGATTCACCGGTGTGATCGTCCACGACGCATCCGGCTGGACATCATCCAGCAGCACACGGGGCGACGTGCGATCGGCCTGGATGAACAGGCCCCGCACCGGGAAGAGGACGAGCGCGATCAGCACGGCCAAGACAGCGTCGACCGTCGATACACGCAAAACGCCCGCATGACCCGAGTCGCCGGGCCAAGTCAGGGCGGAAGAAAACGCAAGAGTGGACACTAGACAGTAGTCTAAATGCTGAACTAGTGGCTGCGCAATGAGTTAGGGGGTACGGGGGATCTTGGGGGCCCGCGTTCTCGCCCCTAATTGCGAGCTCTGGACGGCTGACCTGCCGCGGGTATAGGGTTTTGGGGTTAGGGGCCAGGAACTACTGAGGGCGATACCCTAGCCCCATGCAGTTCCTGGCCCCTCGACCCTAACCCCTACCCCCTCTGAGGCGTCCCGGCTGCGCTCAGTCGGCTAAGTCCTTCAGCAGGTGGCGAGCGATGACGATCCGCTGGATCTCTGACGTTCCTTCTCCGATCTCGCAGATCTTCGCGTCGCGCATGAAGCGTTCGACCGGGTAGTCCTTCGTGTAGCCGTAGCCGCCGTGGAGCTGGACCGCGGCGATCGTCGCGCGCATGCAGAGCTCCGAGCAGAAGAGCTTCGCCATCGCGGCTTCCTTGCTGAACGGGCGGCCGGTCTGGGCGAGCCAGGCGGCGTGATACATCAGGTGCTTGGCCGCCTCGATCTCCGTCGCCATGTCGGAGAGCTTGAACTGCACGCCCTGGAAGTTGGCGACCGGCTGGCCGAACTGCTTGCGCGTCGCCGTGTACTTGAGCGCCTGTTCGAACGCGCCTTCGGCGATGCCGAGCGAGAGCGCGGCGATGCCGATGCGGCCGTTGTCGAGGGTGCGCATGAAGTTCACGAAGCCGTTCCCTTCCTCACCGAGCAGATTCTCGGCGGGGACCTCGACGTCTTCCATGATCAGCTCGCAGGTGTCCGACGCGCGCCAACCGAGCTTGTCTTCCTTCTTGCCGGCGCGGAACCCCTTCATCGCCTCGAGCGACGGCTCGTGGCCGATCCCCGCGGCCTTCGCGCCTTCGGGATCGTTCGTCGGCTTCGTGAGGATGAACGAGCTGATCCCCTTTGTGCCCTTCGACGGATCGGTCACCGCGGTGACGACGAAGATCTCGCCGACGCCGCCGTGGGTGATGAAGCGCTTCGTTCCGTTGAGGATGTAGCGATCGCCCTTCTTCACCGCGGTCGTGCGCGTGCCGCCGGCATCGCTGCCCGCTTCGGGCTCGGTCAGCCCGAAGCCGCCCATGACGCGACCCGACGCGAGGTACGGCACGTAGCGCTGCTTCTGCGCCTCGGTGCCGAACTTCACGATCGGCGACGTGCCGAGGGTGGTGTGCGCGGAGATGGTGAGGCCGTGCGAGGCATCGACCTTGGCCAGCTCGTGGATCGCGATCATGAAGCTGATCGTGTCGAGACCGGCACCGCCGAGCTCCTCGGGCCACGGAACACCGAGGAGCCCGAGCTCACTCATCTTCCGGATGTTGTCCCAGGGGAACTTGGCGTCGGCGTCGAGCTTGGCGGCGACGGGGGCGATCTCTTCCTGCGCGAACTGGCGAACCATCTCGCGCGTCGCGATGTGCTGCTCGGAAAAATAGAGGCTGTCGTCCATGTATCAGGCGGCTTCGGTTTCGTCGGCGGAGCGCAGTACTTCGAGGAATCGCTCGCCGTATTTGTCGATCTTTACCGGTCCAACCCCGCGGATCTGTCCCAGCGCATGCGCGCTGGTCGGCCGGCGCGCCGCCATCTCGGCGAGCGTCCGGTCAGGGAAAACTACATAGGCGGGAACCTGCTCTTCGCGCGAAATGGTCCGTCGGAGATCGCGCAGCCGGGCGAGAAGCGCCTCGTCTGCGCCGGTCAGCACCGGCGCGTCCTCCTGTGCTACGGATTCGCCACGACCGCCGTTGGAGCGTTTCGCTGGCTTTTTCCGCGCGCCGTCGCGCATCGACGGCGCGGCACCGCGCTCGACATCGACGGTGGTGCCGAGACAGTTGTCGCAGCCGGCACAGGTCGGACGTGCGGCGGGATCGCCGAAGTACCGCAGCACGAATCCGCGACGACAGGTCTTGATGTACGCGTACTGCTGCATCGCATCGAGCTTTTGGAGATCGGCTTTGCGCCGCCGATCGATCACCGCCCAGTCGATCTTGAATCCGGAGAGCGGACGACGTGGCGCGGTGAGTCCTGCTCCGCCGCTCACGCGCCGCCATTCGACGAACTGGCGCGACTGGAGCGAATCGAGGAGCGACATCGCGCCGCTGCCGCCGAAGCCGGGCGGCAATCCGGCGAGATCGATCGGCGTCCCGTCGTTGAGCGCCGAGCCCGCGACGCGCCAGAGCGCGCGCAGCAGTCCGAGCTCCATCGCATCATCTGCTGACGACAGCTCGCGCTTGATGCGCTCCGGCGTCGCGAGCAGACGCACGACGACGCGAGCGCCGGAATCGGGCTCGCTGCGATAGGCGCCGCACTGCGTGAGGATGCGCATCGCCGACTCGACGTCGCGGCCGCTCGTCTTCGTCTTCATGCGCGAGGCGATCTCGTCGGGCGACAGGTCGACGACGCCGTTCTCGTCGGCGTTGCGCTGTAGCACTCCGTAGACCTCTTCGACGAGGCCGCGCTCGGGGTACGCGCCCTTGATGAAGAACTCGTGGGTGAAGCGGTCCGGGAACGCGTGCAGGAGATAGCACGCCGCCGGCAGGCCATCGCGTCCGGCACGTCCGGCTTCCTGGTAGTACGCCTCGAGCGTACCCGGCATGGCGTAGTGCACGACGAGCCGCACGTTCGGCTTGTCGATGCCCATGCCGAAGGCGTTCGTCGCGACGATCGCGCGAACCTTCTCGGTCATGAACGCGTCCTGCACGGCGTGACGACGCTCGTCGTCGAGGCCGGCGTGGTACGCGGCGGACGGGATGCGCGCGCGATCGAGCAGCGCCGCGATGCGCTCGACGGCCTTGCGCGTCGACGCGTAGACGACGGCGAGTCCGTCGGTGGTCTTGAGCAGGTGGACGAGGGCGTCGTCCTTGTCGACGTCGGTCTTGGTCGGAATCACCGAGTACGTCAGGTTCGTGCGATCGAACCCGGTGATGATCGTCGTCGGATGATCGAGCTTGAGCTGCTCGACGATGTCGCGGCGGACGTGCGGCGTCGCCGTCGCCGTGTGGGCGACGGTCGGGGGCCAGCCGAGCTTCTCGCGCACCGACGCGATACGTAGATAGCTAGGCCTGAAGTCGTGTCCCCACTCGCTGATGCAGTGCGCTTCGTCGATCGCGAGCAGCGACACCCCGGCGTCGCGCAGGCGCTCGGCGGTCGTGCCGAAATCGAAGCGCTCGGGAGCGACGTAGAGGAGCTTGATGTCGCCGCGGATCGCGCGCGCCAGACGGTCGGAGACCTGGCTCGACGTGAGGGTGCTGTTGACGAACGTCGCCGGCAGGCCGCGCGCGGTGAGCGCATCGACCTGGTCCTTCATGAGCGAGATGAGCGGCGAGATGACGACGGTGAGCTTCTCGAGCATCAGCGCCGGCACCTGGTAGCACAACGACTTGCCGCCGCCGGTCGGGAGGACGACGAGCGTGTCCTTGCCCGCGAGCACGGATTCGACCGCGGCTTCCTGTCCGGGACGGAAAGCCGGATAGCCGAAGTGCTCGTGGAGCGCGGCGCGGGCGTCGTCGAGGGTGT
>CBHWBX010000298.1:0-6092 GCA_966111935.1 uncultured Gemmatimonadaceae bacterium | reverse complement strand
TGTAAACATCTGCTTCTCGGGGTTTCCCCCCACTCGCGCCTGCCATGCACGGGGAATAGGATGGGATACATCGCGTCCCACTAATTAGAAGTTCCTCATCGAAGAGCGCCCACCCTTGCCGATGTTGACGCGGGAGCTTGCTCTCTACACTCAGGATGACGCGGCCCGCCGCCGCGAAGCGAAGCGCTTCGTAACGCAGGCGACGTTCATCGCCGTCGGATCGGTCGCGGCGATCTTCATCTCGTTGCTCTACCTGCGCCACAGCGACGACAGCCTGGCCGCGCGCGCCACCTTCGACGTGCTCGTCGCGGTCGAGTTCGTCGCGCTGGTTGCACTGATCTTCCTGCTGCGGTCCCGCCTGCGCCGTGACATCCAGCTCTACGAGCGGCACTTCGAGCTGATCTCCGCCGCCACGAGTCGGCTGACGAACACGACCGAGCTGCTTCGGGCCGTGCTCGACAGCTCGCCGGTGGCATTCATCGCGATGGACAGCGAGCTGCGCGTGCTGCTCTGGAACGCGGCGGCGGAGCGGCTGTTCGGATGGCACGCCGACGAGGTGATCGGCCGGACCAATCCGATCACGATGGGTGCGTCGGCCGAGGAGTCGCGGGCGTTCCGCGAGCGGATCCGCCGCGACGGACGCGTCCAGTCGCATCGCACGCGGCGCTCGCGCAAGGACGGCTCGGAGGTCGAGTGCGCCGTCGCGGGCGCGCTGTTGTACGATCAAGGGGACCACGCCCCCGGATACATCATCGTCGCCGACGATCTGTCGGAGCGGATGAAGCTCGAGGCGCAGCTTCGACAGGCGCAGAAGATGGAGGCCGTCGGTCAGCTCGCCGGCGGAATCGCGCACGACTTCAACAACCTGCTGACGGTGATCCTCAGCTACAGCGAGATCCTGCTCATGCGGCTGCGCGACGATGCGGCGAGCGCGGAGCCGCTCCTCGAGATCCGCGGCGCGACCGAACGGGCGGCGAGCCTCACCCGTCAACTGCTCGCGTTCAGCCGCCAGCAGGTGCTGCGTCCGCGAGTGATCGACCTCAACGAGTCGGTGCGCACCATCGAGCGGATGCTGCGCCGCGTGCTCGGCGAGGACGTCCAGCTCGAGACGCGCCTCGATCCACAGCTCGGCACGACGCACGCCGACCCGGGTCAGGTCGAGCAGGTGCTGATGAACCTCGCGATCAACGCGCGCGACGCGATGCCCAACGGCGGACGCCTGACGATCGAGACGGCGAACGCGGAGCTCGACGAGACGTTCGTGCGGCAACATGCGACGCGCATCCATCCGGGGCGCTACGTCTCGATGATCGTGTCGGACACCGGCGTCGGTATGGACGCGGCGACGCGCGAGCGGATCTTCGAGCCGTTCTTCACGACGAAGGAGCCGGGCAAGGGGACGGGCCTCGGGCTCTCGACGGTGCTCGGCATCGTCGAGCAGTCGGGCGGATCGATCTTCGTGTACAGCGAGCCGAATCACGGCACGACGTTCAAGATCTATCTGCCGCTCGTGGCCGGAACGGCCGCGGTGACCGCGCCCGTCCAATCGCTCGAGCGTCCGCGCGGGAACGAGAAGCTGCTGCTCGTCGAGGACGAAAGCGCGGTGCGAAAGGTGAGCTGCATGATCCTGCGCGGCGCGGGGTACACGGTGCTCGAAGCGGAGAACGGCGAGCAGGCGATCAAGATCATGGAGGCCGAGTATCGATCGATCGACCTCGTGATCACCGACGTCGTGATGCCGGGGATGGGCGGTCCCGACTTCTGGCGCGAGATGCGCGATCGCCATCTCGAAGCGCCCGTGCTCTACATGTCCGGCTACGCGCGCTCGACGCTCACGGACACCGAGCTCGATGCGCCGAATGCGTCGTTCATCGAAAAACCGTTCACCGCTGCCGGCCTGCTCGACGCCGTGCGCGAGCTCCTCGACCGACAGCGGTAAACGCGTTTCTCACGCACGCACGAGCTTCTTGTAGGCGATGCGATGCGGCTGGTCGGCATCGGCGCCTTTGCGCTTGCGCAGGTCCTCGATGTACGACTGGTAGTTGCCTTCGTGCCAGACTACCTCGCTGTTCCCCTCGAAGGCCAGGATGTGCGTGGCGATGCGGTCGAGGAACCAGCGGTCGTGCGAGATGACGACGGCGCAGCCGGCGAAATCGATCAGCGCATCCTCGAGCGCGCGCAGCGTGTCGACGTCGAGATCGTTCGTCGGCTCGTCGAGCAGGAGCAGGTTGCCGCCGGACATGAGCGTCTTCGCGAGATGCAGACGATTGCGCTCGCCGCCGGAGAGGTTGCCGACCTTTTTCTGCTGATCGGTGCCGCGGAAGTTGAAGCTCGAGAGATAGGCGCGGCTGTTGAGCTCCTTCTTGCCGACCATGATGAGCTCCTGGCCGCCGGAGATCTCCTGCCACGCCGTCTTGTCGGCGTCGAGGGTGCGGTTCTGATCGGTGTACGCGATCTGCACCGTCTCGCCGACCTTCAGCGCGCCGGAGTCGGGCGTCTCCTGGCCGACGACCATCTTGAAGAGCGTCGTCTTGCCGGCGCCGTTCGGACCGATGATCCCGACGATGCCGCCGCGCGGCAGCGAGAACGACAGGCCGTCGATGAGGAGCTTATCGCCGAACGACTTCTTGATGTCGCTCGCGATCACGACGTCGTTGCCCAGTCGCGGAGGCGGCGGGATCACGATCTCGTGCTGCATGATCTTCTCGGCCGTCTCCTGCGCGGCGAGCTCCTCGTACTTCTGGATACGAGCCTTGTTCTTCGCCTGACGCGCGCGCGGAGCCATGCGCACCCATTCGAGCTCGCGATCGAGCGTGCGCTGACGTGCCGACTCGGTCTTCTCTTCCTGCTGAAGACGCGTCTTCTTCTGCTCGAGCCACGAGGTGTAGTTCCCCTCGTAGGGGATGCCGTGGCCGCGGTCGAGCTCGAGGATCCAGCCGGCGACGTTGTCGAGGAAGTAACGGTCGTGCGTGACGGCGATGACGGTGCCGGGGAAGTCGTGCAGGTAGCGCTCGAGCCATGCGACGCTCTCGGCGTCGAGGTGGTTCGTCGGTTCGTCGAGGAGAAGGATGTCCGGCTCCTCGAGGAGCACGCGGCAGAGCGCAACGCGTCGGCGCTCGCCACCTGAAAGCTTCGTGACGTCGGCATCGGCCGGCGGCAGACGCAGCGCGTCCATGGCGATCTCGATCTTGTTGTCGAGGTTCCACAGATCGTGCGCGTCGATCTGCTCCTGGACGCGCGCCTGACGCGCGAGGAGCTTCTCCATGGCTTCGTCGCTCATCGGCTCGGCGAAGGCCATCGAGATGTCCTCGAACTCCTTGAGGAGACCGCGCTGCTTCGCGACCGCGAGCTCGACGTTGCCCTTCACGTCGAGGTTCGGATCGAGCTGCGGCTCCTGCGGCAGGTAGCCGATGCGCGTGCCTTCCGCGGCCCACGCTTCGCCCTGATAGTCGGTGTCGACACCCGCCATGATGCGGAGCAGCGACGATTTACCGGCGCCGTTTCCGCCGAGGACGCCGATCTTGGCGCCGTAATAGAAGGACAACCAGATGCCGCGCAGAATCTCCCGCGAGGGCGGGACGACCTTGCGCAGGTCTTTCATGACGTAGATAAAGGATGGGGGAGCCATGGTGAGGAAGATAACGGCTCGCGCGCTCCGCGCCCTGCTGACTACAGCTGCAGCTCCCAGACTTCGGCATCCAGCTTCTTGCCGAAGCTCTCGTGCCCTTCCTTCCCGATGATCTTGAAGCCCGCGGCCTTGTAGATCCGGCGCGCGGCTTCGAGCTCACTCTGGGTCCAGAGCTGGACGCTCTTGTAGCCGACCTGTCGGGCGAAGGCGACCACCTCGTCGACGAGGCGTCGGCCGAGGCCCATGCCGCGGGCCGAGGGCTCGACGAGGAGGAGGCGGAGCTGGGCGATCGTCTTCGACTTCGCGACGACGAAGATCGAGCCGAGGATCTGGCCGTCGCGCTCGGCGATCCAGCACCGCTCGCGCGACGCGTCCCAGTTCTCGACGAAGCCGGCGACGACCTTGGCGACGAGGGCCTCGAAGCGCTCGTCGTATCCCCACTCCTGCGCGTAGAGCGCGCCGTGACGATGGACGATCCATCCGAGATCGCCGGGACGCGGCTCGCGGAGGACGACCGGCGGCGGCGCGGCGCGCGAGACGTCGGGATCGCCGAAGGCGGCGCGAATCGTTCGCATGGCCTGGAGGACGTCGCGCTGCTCGTTCTCGGGGAGCGGGTCGAGCATCGACAGGACGTCGGCGCGCGCGCCGCGCTCGAGGGGCGCGAAGGCTTTCCGTCCGGCGGCGCTGAGGGTGAGGATCGTGCTGCGGCGGTCGGCGCCGGGCTTCGTCGTGATGAAGCCCTTCTTCTTGAAGGCGCGGAGGGTGCGGCTCAGATATCCGCGGTCGAGACCGAGCGCGCCGGCGATCTCGGTCGCGGTGGTCGGCCCGCGGTGGGCGAGCTCGTAGAGGACGCGGGTCTCGGAGAGCGAGAACGGGCTGCCGAGGTGGGCATCACCGAGCGCGCCGATGCGCGCGGTGTAGAAGCGGTTGAAGGCGCGAACGTCGTCCGCGCGCTGCTCGATCGGGCGCATGGTTGATATAGTCAAGCAGATAGTTGACTTTGTCAACTATCATGTCGTCCCGAGCGACCGCGAGGGACCTGTGGGTGGCGGGCTCGGGGTGCGCGGCCTGTGACCGGGGCATAGCTTTCGTCCCGTGGACCTGAACTCCTTCCTGCCCGACCTCTCGGGCAATCCGCTCAAGGCCCTGCCGTTCGTGTTCGCCGGCGGGGTGCTCACCAGCCTCACACCGTGCATCTATCCGATGATCCCGATCACGGCGGCGATCGTCGGGGGGACGTCGGTCGGTGAAGGGGCGAAGCCGTCGCGCTGGCGGCCGGTGCTCCTCACCCTCATGTACGTGCTCGGGCTGGCGCTCGTCTACTCGGCGCTCGGCCTCTTTGCCGGAATGACGGGAACGCTGTTCGGATCGGTGAGTACCAATCCGTGGCTGTACTTCGCGATGGCGAACGTGCTGCTGCTCGCCGCGCTGGCGATGCTCGACGTCCTGCCCGTGCGGGTGCCGACGCGGCTCCTGGAGCGGGCGAGCACGGCCGGGACAGCGGGGCGGGCGTCGGGCGCGTTTACCATGGGGGCGATGTCGGGGCTGGTCGCGGCGCCGTGCTCGGCGCCGGTGATGGCCGCGGTGCTCACCTGGGTCTCGTCGACGAAGTCGGCGGCGCTCGGGTTCCTCTATCTGTTCGTGTTCTCGCTCGGCATGTGCACGCTGCTCGTCGCGGTCGGGCTCGGATCCGGCGCGATCGCACGGCTGCCGCGTGCGGGCATGTGGATGGTGTGGATCAAGCGTCTCTTCGCGCTGCTGATGATCGCGGTCGCGGAGTATTACCTCGTGAAGATGGGTCAGCTGATTCTATGATCAGAAAGCTCGCATTGCTGGTCGCGGCGATCATCGCGCCGATCGCGGCGCCGGCGACGGCGCACGCGCAGGAGGTCGGGATCGAAGTCGGCGCGACGGCGCCGGCGGCGAAGGTCCACACGCTCGACGGCAAGGAAGCGGATCTCGCGCAGTACATCGGCAAGACGCCGGTAGTGATGGAGTTCTGGGCGATCTGGTGCCCGAACTGCAAGGAGCTCGAGCCGACGCTGCTCGCCGCGGCGAAGAAGTACGACAAGCAGGTGAAGTTCGTCGGCGTGGCCGTGTCGGTGAATCAGACGCCGGAGAAGGTGAAGGCGTTCGTCGCCAAGCACGGGATGCCGGGCGAGCAGTTCTTCGACACGAAGGGGAACGCGACGGGCGCGTACGACGTGCCGGCGACGTCCTATGTCGTGGTGCTGAACAAGGCCGGCAAGATCGTGTACACGGGGCTCGGTGGAAAGCAGAACATCGAGGCGGCGATCAAGAAGGCACTCTAGCGCCTACGCCTCCGTGTTCGTTCCGGTGCGTCGTCGGTAGAACTGCAAACGCGCGAACAAGAGAAAAAAAACAAACCCGCGAAATGGCATCCAAGCCATTTCGCGGGTTCCGGCTTTTTGTTCGCGTGTTTGTCGTTATTCCGACAGCCAGG
>CBHWBX010000297.1:0-6097 GCA_966111935.1 uncultured Gemmatimonadaceae bacterium | reverse complement strand
TCCCCGGCACCGGCCGCTACTACTGCGACATCGCGCCGCGCTTCCGCTGGTCGCGCACGCTCGACGCGCAGCAGCTCAATGCGTCGCTGGCGCGATACCTAGCCAGCTATGTGTCGGGCGCCGGCCGCAATCCGGGTGTCGCGCGGAGCGTCGCGGTGCAGTCGCACACGGCGTCGGGGCGAGTCGGGACGCTCGTCATCCGCACCGATCGCGGCGCGTACACGCTGCGCGGCAACGACGTGCGCTACGTCCTGCGTCCGCCCGGTGGCGAGATCCTCAACAGCACTTCATTTTCCGTCCTCGAGACGTCGGCGTCCGACGGCTCGCTCGCGAAGCTCGTCATCAACGGCTCGGGATACGGTCACGGCGTCGGGATGTGTCAGTGGGGCGCCATCGGCCGAGCACGCGCCGGCCAGGATTTCCGCACGATCCTTCACACCTATTATCCCGGAACGACCGTTGGCCCGCCTGCGATCGAGTAGTGTCGTCGTCCGCGCCGCGCGCCGCGTCGCCGTTCTGCTGTGCCTCGTTCCGGCCGCCGCGCTCGCGCAGAGCGACACCGGCAGCTTCCTGCGTCACTTCGATCTCGACAAGCTCCAGATCACGACGCTCGGCGTCGCCTACGGCTATGTCGCGCCGTCGCAGCTCGTCCCGACGAATCTCTACGCGATCCAGGCCGACTACGGCAACCTCGCGCCGCGCTGGCGCGCCGTCTTCGGCGCGAGCTACTGGGCGACGCGCTTCGAGAACGACGTCATCCAGGCATTCGCCGACTCGCTGCACAAGAGTCTCAGCGATTCGACCGCGCGCGTGAACGCGTCGGAGGTGCGCCTCTACGACGTGACGTTCAGCGCCGACCTGCGCTACACGCCGAATCCGAGCGGTGACATCAGACCGTTCATCGGCGCCGGGATCGCCGCGCACGTCATCAACGCCGAGGGCGCGTTGATCAAGGGCACATTCGTCGAGCGCTCGCTCGACGACATCGCCGCGGGACTGTACGTCGTCGGCGGCGCGTCGATCAGGCTCGCGCCGCACCTCGGCATCGAGGGCACCGCGCGCGGGGATCTGCTCAGCGGCTTCCGCTCCATCCAGGTGCGCGGCGGTGCCGCCTATTACTTCGGGCACGTGCGAGGTCCGCGCCCCCAGACCGCGCCCCCGGGCGCGAAGGACGGTCGATGAAGGACACTGTGAAGGTCGGCGTCGTCGGCGCGGGTGCGATCGCGCAGCTTGCGCATCTGCCCGTGCTCGCGAAGATGCGCGGCGTCGAGCTCTGTGCGGTCTGCGACAACGACCGGCCGAAGGCGCGCGCGCTCGCCGATCGCTTCGGCGTCCCCGACGTCTTTACCGACATCGAGGACCTGCTCGAGCTCGACGAGCTCGATGCCGTCGTCATCGCGACGCCGAACCATCTCCACGAGCCGCACGTGCTGAGCGCGCTCGCCTCGAAGCGCCACGTCCTCTGCGAGCGTCCACTCTCGCTGTCGTCGCGCGGGGTCGAGCGCATCCTCACCGCCGCGGCGCGCGTCGATCGCGTCGTCGCCGTCGCCAACAACCATCGGTATCGCACCGACGTACAGGCGCTGTCGCGCTTCATCGGCGGCGGCGAGCTCGGAAAGATCGTCGGCATGCGCGGCGGCGCGTACCACTTCAAGCGTCCGTCGAGCGAAGGCTGGCGGCAGCGTCGTGCCGAGTCGGGCGGCGGTGCGTTCCTCGACTACGGGATCGCGCTGCTCGACCTCGCGCTCTGGCTCGCCGACTATCCCGATCCGGTGCGCGTGACCGCGCACATGGACCGCGGCCGCGGCGCAAGCGCGGTCGAGGAAGCGATGGTCGTACAGCTCGAGTGCGCGGCCGGGCAGTCGTTCCTTTTCGACGTCTCGTCGGCGTACGTCGGCGAGGAAGAGCGGATGTGGTTCGAGGTCCTTGCCGCCCGCGGCTCGGCGCGCCTCGCCCCGCTGCGCGTCGTGAAGGAGCTCAACGGCCGCCCGACCGACGTCTCACCGACCGGCGCCTCGAGCCGCGAGAGCGCGTTCATCCAGTCGTACCGCGCCGAGCTCGCGCACTTCATTGCCGTCGTGCGCGGCGAGACGACCTACGATCCGCCGACCGATCAGGTGGTCCTCCACAAGATCGTCGAGGCGATCTACAAGGCCGCCGAGGAAGGGAAGGAGATCAGGTTCTGAGGGCGCGGACGGCGATGCCGTCCGCCTCGAACGCGCGACGCAGCCGCTGCGCGAACTCCGCGGCGTGCGGCCCGTCGCCGTGGATGCAGATCGTGTCGACGTCGATCGCGATGTCCGGGCCGTCCACGGGCGTGACCTTGCCTTCGCGAATCATGCGCACGGCGCGGCGCACCGCTTCGTCCGCGTCGTGCACCTGCGCGTCGGGTCGCTTGCGTGAGACGAGCGATCCGTCGCTCATGTAGTTCCGATCGGCGAACGCTTCGCCGGCGGTGCGCAGCCCGGCGCTCTTCCCCTCGGAGATGAGGTGGCTGCCCGGTAGTCCAAACAGGATCAGTGAGGCGTTCACGTCGCGAACGGCGCGCGCGATCGCCGCGGCGAGATCGGCGCGCGCCGCCGCCATGTTGTACAGCGCGCCGTGCGCTTTGACGTGCTGTAGCTCCATCTTTGCCGCGTTCGCGAAGCCGAGCAGCGCGCCGACCTGATAGACGACGAGGTCGTAGACCTCCTGCGGCGTCACGTCCATGTTGCGGCGCCCGAAGCCGATCAGGTCCTGGAACCCGGGGTGCGCGCCGACCGCGACGCCGAGCTCGCGTGCCTTCGCGAGCGTCGTGCGCATCACCGCCGCGTCGCCGCCGTGAAAGCCGCACGCGACGTTCGCCGACGTGATGAACGGAAAGACGTCGTCGTCGGCGCCGATGCGGTAGGCGCCGAAGCTCTCGCCCATGTCGCAGTTGAGATCCACGCGGTCGCTCATTTTTTCCCCGTCGCGAAGCGAAGTGCGATGCCGGCGCGCGCCTGCGCGAGCTCGGCTTCCTGGGCAAGGTACAGCCGCTGGGCGTCGGCGAGCGAGATCACGCGAAAGCGCAGCGCGTCGCCCGGCTTGAGCTGCGCGACGAGCGGCAGGTCGACGCTCGCCACCTCGGCGATCCGCGGATAGCCGCCGGTGGTCTGGCGGTCGGCCATGAGGATGATCGGCGCGCCGCCCGGAGGAAGCTGCACCGTGCCGAACGCGACGCCTTCCGACAACCGCTCCGTCGGCTCGCGCAGCGCGAGCGCCTTGCCCTCGAGCCGATAGCCCATCCGGTCGGAGCGCGACGAGACGCGAAAGCGCGCTTCTCCGAGCGCAGTGCGCGAGGCGTCGTCGAGCAGCGATGCATGCGCGCCCGGCACGACGCGCACGGTCACGTCCTCGCTGTAGCGCGGGCGCAGCGTTGCGCCGAGGCTCCAGCGCGCGACGGTCGACGTCTCACCGTCGAGCGATGCGGCGATCGCCCGCGAGATCGCCGACGGCTCGCCCGCGTTGAGACGGTCGCCGGCGCGCAGGGCACGTCCATCGAGTCCGCCGAAGCCGCCGCGCAGATACGTGCTCCGACTGTCGAACACCATCGGCACGTCGATTCCACCGGCGATGGCGATGTAGCTGCGACATCCGACCGCCGGCTGCGCGAAGCGCAGCAGGGCGCCGGCGGCGGCGACCACCGGCTGCCAGAGCGGCACGCGTCGTCCGTCGAGCGTCGCCGTGAGATCGCCGCCACCGAGCGCGAACAGCGTGCGCGACTCGAACACGATCGCCGGTCCCATCAGCGTCGCCTCGAGCACCGCGGCATGTTCGTCGTTGCCGACGAGAATGTTCGCGGCTCGGCAGGCAAGGCGGTCCATCGCGCCGCTTCCGGGGATCGCCGCGTGCTGGAGCGTCGGACGGCCGAGGTCCTGGATCGTCGTCTGGAGTCCGGCGCCGGTGATGCGAAGCGTCACTCGGTCCATGCGTCGTACTCCGCGCGCGCGATCGGCTGAAAGCGGACGCGGTCGCCCGTCGCGAGGAGCGACGGCTCGGCGCGATTGGCGTCGAACACCGCGCGTGGCGTGCGCCCGATGAGATTCCATCCGCCCGGTGACACGCACGGATACACGCCCGTCTGCTGTCCGCCGATTCCGACAGACCCCGTGGGCACCGCGGTGCGCGGCGTGCTGCGCCGCGGCGTCGCGATCTGCGGCGACAGCCCGCCGAGATAGGCGAACCCCGGCATGAATCCGACCATGTAGACGAGGTAGTCGCCGCTCGCGTGGATGCGCACGACGTCTTCGCTGCTGATGCCGTGGGCGCGCGCGACGTCGTCGAGATCGGGCCCGAGGTCGCCGCCGTAGCAGACGGGAATCTCGATCACCCGCGCCGGCGGCAGCGCGTCGTCGAGATCGTCGGCGAGCCGTTCCTCGAGCGAAGCGACCAGGGTGTCGTACGGGCGATTTCCGCCGACGAGCGCGGCGTCGTAGTGCACCGTGATGCTCGCGAAGGCCGGGACGAGATCGATCAGCCCGCGCGGCCGATCCTGCTCCAGTCGCGCGACCGCGGCGCGCACGCGGCGGTGCGTCGCTTCGTCGATCCGGTCGCCGAGGGTGATCGTGACCGCCTGGTCACCGAGGGGAGTGAAGTGCATGCGTCGGGAAGATAACTACGCCCCGGCGCCGCTCCCCAGCACGGCGTCGAACACCCGCGCGCCGATGAAGCTCTCGAGCAGGTGGGCGTCGAGCATCCCCTCCTTCGCTTCCATGCGCAGGATGTCGAGCGCCTTCTCGAGGGGAACGGCGCGCTTGTACGGTCGGTCCTTCGCCGTGAGCGCGTCGAAGATGTCCGAGATCGTCATCATTCGCGTCTGGACCGAGATCGCGTCGGCGGTGATCGCGCGCGGATAGCCACGGCCGGTCAGCTTCTCGTGATGTCCGTACGCGATCTCCGGGATGCCCTTGAGCTCGCGCGTCCAGGGAATCTGCTCGAGGAAGCGATAGGTGTGGGTGACGTGCGACTCGATCTCGCGCCGCTCGCGCTCATCGAGATTTCCCTTGCGGATCATCAGGAACTGGAGCTCGTCGTCCTCGAGCAGCCGGCGCTCGGTGCCGTCGAAGTCGATGAACGTCGTGCGATTGATGTCGCGCAGCGCCTCGAAGCTCCCTTCGGGAAGCACCGTCGGCTCGTTCGCCTTCACGATCGCGTCGAGCCAGCGACAGAGCTGATCGTGGGCCGTCTGACGGCGCTGTACCAGGTCGCCGATCGCGGCGTCGTGAGCCTCCTTGCCTCCGGCCAGCAGCAGCTCGACGCGCTCGCGCTCGAACGACAGGTCGGCCGACTGGGTGAGATAGCCGAAGCGGTGGCGGATCGCCTCGAGGTCGCGCGGATAGAGCTTCTTCTGCTTCACGAGCACCTGCTCGCGCACGCCGACCTTGCCGAAGTCGTGCAGCAACCCCGCATAGCGCAGCTCGCGCACCTGCTCGCGCGTGAACCGCACGTCGCGATACGGGCCATCGCCGACGCGGTCGATCGCTTCAGCGAGGCCGACGGTGAGCGTCGCGACGCGGCTCGAGTGGCCCGACGTCGTCGGATCGCGCGACTCGATCGCCGTCACCGCCGCGGTCACGAAGCCCTCGAACAGGCGCTCGATGTCCTCGTACAGCCGGCTGTTCTCGATCGCCACCGCCGCCTGCGACGCGAGCGCGCTCACCAGCTCCACCGACCGCTCGTCGTACGACAGCACCTCGCGCTCGGCGACCTCCGCCGATGAGAGTCTGATGTCGCCGTCACGCTTGCGATTGATCAGCTGCAGCACGCCGATCACTTCGTCGCGATGCGTCTTCATCGGGATGACGAGCATCGACTTCGTGCGGTAGCCGAACCGCTCGTCGAAGGTGCGATTCTGCTTGTAGCTGACGTCGTCGGGGAGCAGATAGACGTCGGCGATGACGAGCGGCTCGCCGGTCGCGGCGGCGTAGCCGGAGAGGCTCGCGTGGTCGATCGGGACGGTGAACTCCGTCACCGGCAGCGACGGGAGCGTGAAATTCTGGGTGAGCTTCGAGCGCAGCTTCTCCGGCGGCCCGCCGTTCTCCGGACGCTCGACGAGATAGAGCGAGCCGGCGTCGCT
>CBHWBX010000296.1:0-6103 GCA_966111935.1 uncultured Gemmatimonadaceae bacterium | reverse complement strand
GTCCTTCTGCCCGCGGTCAGTGTAGACCCCCGCGAGATCGAGCCGATGCACGATCCGATTCGGCTCGATCGCCACCGCCTCCTCGAGGTACCGCTGCGCATTGTCCCAGCTCGCCTCGGCGAACACCTTCCCGCCGAGCAGGTTCTTCGCGATCATCCGCACGAAGCCGTTCAAACGCATGACTTCGGCGTTCCACATGCCCATCACGTGGAGCGCGCCGGCATGCTTCGGATCGAGCTTCAGCGCGACGAGCGCGGTGTCGCGAATCGCGGCGGCGTACTTCACGCGGTCGCGCGACCCCATGCTCAGTGCATTGCGGCCCATTGACCGCGCCAGCTCGAAGTACCCTTCGGCGTCGCGCGGGTTTGCCGCCACGGCCCGGCGCGCATACTGTTCCGCGTTCTGATACAGCGTCTTTTGCTGCTCTTTGCTCGGATTGAACTCGCCTCGATCGACCGCGTCGTGTGCGGCCTTCACGAGCCACTCATAGCTCGTGGTGTCGGCGGATTGTCCGCGCGCGACACCGCTGACGGCCAGCATCGACGCGACGAACAGGGTTCCCAGTCTCATGCGTGACTCCAACGTGGTGGGGATGGGTGGGACGAGATACCCCATAAACGGATAAATGCTCGCACATCGGTTGATCGAACGTAAGCGCGACGGTGGCCGGATCGAGCCGGGTGAATGGCGCGCTCTGGCTCTCGCATACGCCAAGGGCCACGTGCCCGACTATCAGATGGCCGCCCTCCTCATGGCGTCCTTCCTGCGCGGCCTCGACCGCGCCGAGACGGCCGCGCTCACCGAGGCCATGCTCCTCAGCGGCGACCGGCTCGATCTCGCGCACATCGGCCGCCCGCGCGTCGACAAGCACTCCACCGGCGGCGTCGGCGACAAGGTGTCGCTCGTCCTCGCGCCGATGGTCTCCGCACTCGGCGTCGCCGTGCCGATGATGTCCGGCCGCTCGCTCGGCCACACCGGTGGAACGCTCGACAAGCTCGAGTCGATCCCCGGCTTTCGCACCGACCTCTCGCTCGGCGAAGCGCGGCAGCAGATGGAAGACGTCGGCTGTGTGATGATCGGACAGACGCCGGAGATCGCGCCCGCCGACAAGAAGATGTATGCGCTGCGCGACGCGACGGCGACGGTCGAGTCGATCCCGCTCATCTCGGCGAGCATCATGAGCAAGAAGCTCGCGGAAGATCTCACGGGGCTCGTCATCGACATGAAGCGCGGGAGCGGGGCGCTGATTCCCGAGCTCGATCGGGTGCTCGAGCTGGCGCAGGTCATGATCAAGCTTGGCGCGGATCACGGATGTCCCGCGGTGGCGCTCGTTACGGCAATGGACCGTCCGCTCGGACGCGCGTGCGGGAATGCGCTCGAAGTCGAGGAGGCGATCGCCGCGCTCAAGGGCGAAGGCCCCGCCGATCTCATGGACGTCACCTACGCGCTCGGCGCCGAGATGCTCGTGCTGGCCGGCGCCGCCGACGACATCGAGGCCGCGCGCGCGGAGCTCGAGAAGACGATCGCCAACGGACGCGCCGCCGAGCAGTTCCAGAAGATCATCGAGGCGCAGGGCGGAAATCCCGGCGTCGTCGAAGATCCGGCGGTGCTGCCGCAGGCGGCGGAGATCGAGATCTACACCGCGCCGCGCCGTGGCTTCATCGCGCGCGTCGAGCCGAAGACGATCGGACGCGGCATCATCGAGATGGGCGGCGGACGCACCCGCGTCGAGGATCAGGCGGATCCGGGCGTCGGCTTCGTCATCACGGCGCGTCCCGGCGATTGGGTCGAAGCGGGCGATCCACTCGCGACGATCTTCGCACGCGACCGCGGCGGGATCGGCAGCGGACGACAGGCGCTCCGCTCCGCCGTCGTGATCGCCGACGAAGCCGAGCCGCCTCTGCCGCTCATCTCGCATCGCGTCACCGGCGCCGGCGTCGAGGAACTTCCGGCCGCGCGCTGAGCGTTGCGCAGGCGTTCCACGTGCGGCACAGGTTGCGTGCGCGGAACGGCGTGGAGAGCTTTCAAACTCACTGCGTTTTTTGTCTCCGAGGATTTTCGATGCCCCCGAAGATTGCCCGGCTCGCCGGGATGGGCGCGTACGGCGCCTGCGCCCTGTTCGTCGCGATCTACCTCTACGTCGCGTATCTCTCGCGTCACACCGCGCTGGGCGGCATGACGCCCGCGCTCGCCGCGGTCACGTGGATCTCGCTCGCGGTGGTCGTGCTCGGCCTCATCGCGGTGCACGTCGCGATCGGCAAGCAGCTGATGCGAATCTCCGAGGGTTACACGGGGAACGTCTGATGCCGTCCGTTCCGCGCATGTTCGGTCGCGCGCTGCTGCTGCATTGCCCTCGCTGCGGTGGCGGGGGCATCATGCGCGGATGGCTGAAGATGCAGGAGCGCTGTCCGACCTGCGGGCTGGCGCTCGAGCGCGGCGAGAAGTCGGACTTCTGGATCGGCGCCTACGTCTTCAATCTCGCGTTCGGTGAGCTGCTCGCGATCGGCATCCCGGTCATCTGGATCATCGCGTCGTCGCCGAATCAGCCGTGGACGAAGATCGAAGTCACGGCCGTGATCCTCTGTATCGTTCTCCCATTCCTTTTCTTTCCATTCTCACGCACGCTCTGGCTGGCGTGGGATCTCAGCTTCCGCCCGGCCGAGCCGGGTGATGTCGGCGGCGTGCACGATGTGAACGCGCCGCCGCAGCACGGGCCACGCTCCCGATGACCAATCCAGCGCCGGTCTCCGGCGACAATCCATTGTTCGCGCCGAGCGGCTTGCCGTTCGGCGCGCCGCCGTTCGACCGCCTGCGCGACGAGCACTACCTCCCGGCCATCGAGGAGGGAATGCGTGTGCATCGCGCCGAGATCGAGCAGATCGCGTCGCAGGCGGATGCACCGACGTTCGAGAACACGATCACGGCGCTCGAGCGGAGCGGCGATCTCCTGTCGCGCGCGCTGCGCGCCTTTCACGCCGTCGCGGGCTCGAACACCAACGACACGCTCCAGGACATCCAGACGGAGATCGCGCCGAAGCTCGCCGCGCACTCCGACGAGATGTACCTCGACGACCGTCTCTTCGCGCGCATCGAGGCGATCCACGCCGACACGTCGGCACGGCTCACTCCAGAGCAGCGGCATCTCGCCTGGCGCTATCACACCGATTTCCGCCGCGCCGGCGCACAGCTCGGCGCATCGGACAAGGCGGCGCTGCGCGCGCTGAATCAGGAAGAGTCGATGCTCGTCGCCGACTTCCAGAATCGGCTGCTCGCGGCGACGAAGCGCGGCGCGCTCGTGCTCGACGATGTCGCGGAGCTCGAGGGACTGCGCGAGGCCGACGTTGCCGCGGCGGCGGCGGCGGCGCGCGACCGCGGCCTCGAAGGGAAGTGGGTGATCCCGCTCCAGAACACCACCCAGCAGCCGGCGCTCGAGTCGCTCGCGCGACGCGACGTGCGGCAGCGCCTGTTCGAGGCGTCGCTGCATCGCGCCGACCGCGGCGACGATGTCGACACGCGCGAGATCGTGCGTCGCGTCGCCGCCATCCGCGCCGAGCGCGCGCGCCTGCTCGGCTTCGAGAGCTCGGCGGCGTTCACGCTCGACGACTCGATGGCGAAGACGCCCGCCGCGGCGATCGGCCTGCTCACCGACGTGGCGAAGACGGCGGTGCAGAAGGCGCGCTCCGACGCCGCGCGGATGCAGGCGTTGATCGATGCCGAGCAGGGCGGGTTCACGCTCGCGCCGTGGGACTGGCAGTTCTACGCCGAACGCGTGCGCCGCGCCGAGTTCGATCTCGACGAGACGCAGCTGCGTCCGTACTTCGAGCTCGAGCGCGTCGTGCACGACGGCGTCTTCTTCGCCGCGAAGCAGCTGTTCGGCGTCGAGTTCCGCGAGCGCACGGACATTCCGACGTATCATCCCGACGTGCGCGTCTATGAAGTCATCGACGCCGACGGATCGTCGCTGTCGCTCTTCTACACGGATCATTTCAAGCGCGACAACAAGAGCGGCGGCGCGTGGATGGATGCGTACGTCGACCAGTCACGCTTGCTCGGCCGCAAGCCGGTGATCGTGAACGTCACCAACTTCACGAAGCCCGCGCCCGGCCAGCCGGCGCTGCTCGGCCTCGACGACGTCGTCACCCTCTTCCACGAGTTCGGCCACACGCTGCACGGCATGCTCTCCGACGTCGAGTATCCGACGCTCACGGGCACGAACGTGCCGCGCGACTTCGTGGAGTTCCCGTCGCAGTTCAACGAGCACTGGGCGCTCGAGCCGAGCGTGATCGCCTGCTACGCGCGCCACTACGAGACGGGCGAGCCGATGCCGCAGCCACTCGTCGACCGGATCAAGCGCGCGCGGAAGTTCAACCAGGGCTTCGCGCTCACCGAGTACACGTCGGCGGCGCTGCTCGACATGGCGTGGCACGTCCTGGCGCCCGGCGAATCGCCGGACGACGTCGCGGCCTTCCAGCGCGACGCGCTCGAACGGTTCGGCGTGAACGTCGCCGAAGTCCCGCCGCGCTACGACTCGACGTACTTCGCGCACATCTGGGACGGCGGCTACGACGCGAGCTACTACGCGTATCTATGGGCCGAAGTCCTGGACCACGACGCTTTCGAGTGGTTCAAAGAGCATGGTGGCATGACCCGCGAGAACGGGCGCATATTCCGTGAGTGCATTCTTTCGCGCGGCGGGACCGACGATGCGGCGGCGCTCTATCGCGCTTTCCGTGGACGCGATCCGGTCGTCGAGCCGCTGCTTGCAGCGCGGGGACTCGTGCCTGAGGATGGAGGACGATAGGCCATGCCGCGTCGGTCGTTGGTGGTGGCAGGAGCAGTTCTTCTCGTGCTCGTCGCCACCGCGGCGGCGATGTACAACACGCGCAATCCCGAGCGCCGCGATCTCGACGCCGCCGTGCGCCGCGCCGCGCCGGGAAAGTTCGTGCGCCTGACCGACGGCACGACGCACTACCAGATCGACGGTCCTGACAGCGGCCGCACGGTGGTGCTCGCGCACGGCTTCTCGGTGCCGTCGTACATCTGGGATTCGACCGCGCACGCGCTCGCGGCGGCGGGCTACCGCGTCGTTCGCTACGACGCGTACGGACGCGGCTACTCCGACCGCCCGAACGTCGTCTACTCCGACGTGCTCTACGAGCGGCAGCTGGGCGATCTGCTCGACTCGCTGCATGTGAAGGACAAGGTCGATCTCGCCGGCGTGTCGGCGGGTGGATATGTCACCGGTGTGTACGCGGGGCGTCATCCCGATCGGGTGCGTTCGCTGATCCTCGTCGATCCCGTCGCCGGAAAAAGCCCGGCGTCGATGCGTCCGTACGATCTACCGATCGTCGGCGAGGCTTGGTGGAAGTGGAAGAATCTCCCGACGATGGCGGAAGGGCAGACCTCCGACTTCATCGACGCGAAGCGTTTTCCCGATTGGGTCGACCGCTACAAGCCGCAGATGGAGTTGCGCGGCTTCGGTCACTCGCTCTGGTCGTCGCGGGTCTTCCGTCGCGGAATCGACTACGACACGATCTACGCGCGGGTCGCTCGCGCCAACGTTCCGGTGCTCCTATTGTGGGGCGAGCATGACGCGACGGTGCCATTCGCGCTCAACCAAACAGTGCGCAAAGCGATTCCTTCCGCCGAGTTCCACGCGATTGCGGGCGCGGCGCACCTGCCGATTCTGGAGCAGGCTCAGCTGACGGATTCGCTCATCGCCGCTTTTCTGAGTAGACATTAAAGGTCCGCGGTTGACATTATGTGTTATAACACCTAATTTACTTCACATGTCGCCGAATCTGCGGAACGAGATCAAGCAGACGAAGCCGTTCGTCAGCGCCGAGGCGGAAGCGCATCTGAACATCGAGCGCACCGCGGCGGTTCTGGGACACGCGTTCGCCGAGCGGCTCAAGCCGTACGGCATCACGTCGACGCAGTACAACGTGCTGCGCATTCTGCGTGGCGCGGGGCAGGACGGACTCTGTCGCAATGAAGTGCGCGATCGCCTGATCGCGCAGGTGCCCGACGTCACCCGTTTGCTCGACCGGCTCGAGGACGCGGGGGTCATCGCCCGCGAGCGCAGCACCACTGATAGGCGACT
>CBHWBX010000295.1:0-6108 GCA_966111935.1 uncultured Gemmatimonadaceae bacterium | reverse complement strand
GATCTCGCGATCGCCGCGGGCGCGGGCACCGAGGACGAAGTGCTCGACGCGCTCGACGAAGGCATCGAGCACGCGGTGATCGAGCCGACGAGCGAGACGACGCGCAATCATTTCTCGTTCACGCACGGCCTGCTCGTCGACGCCGTGCGTCGGGCGATCAATCCGCGCCGCGTCGCGCGCATCCACGAGCGCGTCGCCCAGGCGATGGAGGCGTCGTCGCCAGACTCGTCGGCGGAGATCGCGCTGCACTACGATCTCGCCGGCATCGCACCGAAAGCCTATACTCATTCGATGAGCGCCGGCCGCTCGGCGCTCGCGATGTACGCGCACGGCGAAGCGCGCCGGTTCTTCGAGATCGCCGAGCGCGCCGCGCAGGCGCCCGAAGACCGCGCCCTCGCGCTCCAGCATCTCGCCGAAGTCGCGGAGACGGAGGGACGCTACGCGCTGACCGAAGAGCTCTGTGATCGCGCGCTCGCCGATCTCGCCGGCCGTGCCGACAACGCGCTGATCCTCGCGCTGCGTCGCATGCGCCAGCGCGCGCGTGCGCAGCAGGGACAGCCGGTCGGCGAGACGGTGCTCGCCTGCCGCGAGCTCCTCGCGAGCTCGCGCGCCATCGGCGAGCTCGGTGAGGAAGCGGCGCTCCTCAACATGATCTCGCAGTACCAGGGACGCCTCGGCGAGGCCCGCGAGGCCGAGACGATCGCGCGCGAAGCGGTGCGCGCGGCGGAGGCGGCGCAGAGTCCGCGGCTCCTCGCCGAGGCGCTGACGCGGCTCGGCACGTCGATCCTCGATCGGAAGTCGCGCGAGGCGACGGAGCTGTACACGCGCGCGCTCGATCTCTTCCGCGGCGTCGGCGACCGATGCGGTGAAGCGCGCTGCCACATCAACATGGGCATCATCCACCAGCGCGGCGGTGAGGTCGGCGCGGCCGAGCAGGCGTTCGACGAAGCGCTCAAGGCGGCGAACCACGCGCACGCTGTGGACCTCGCGGGCATCGCGGCGCAGAACCTCGGCGTGCTCCACGGGCGCCGCGGCCAGCTCGAGCTGGCCGGTGAGCGGTACAACGAAGCGCTCCAGTGCTTCACCGCGTCGTCGAACGAGTCGCACCGCCTGCTCACGCTCTACAGCATGGCGAATCTCGCCCGCGAGAGCGAAGACTGGTCGGCCGCGGCGACGCTCTACGATCAGGTGATGGCGGTCGCGGCGCGCATCGGACAGCCGGACGTGGAGCTCGGAGCGCGCGCCGGCCAGGCGCTCGCCGCGCTCGCGATCGGATCACGCTCGGTCGCCGAAGAGGCGCTGCGCTGGATCCGCTCGAACGTCGAGCCGCGTCCCGATTGGTGGTTCCAGGGACGCGACCTCGTGGACTCGCTGCGCATCCGCCTCGCGGCGGAGCGCGGCGACGAAGGCCATGCGATGCGTCTGCTGCATGAAGCCGTCGCGATCGCCGGAAAGTACGATCCGTACGCGGCGTTCTATCTCGTCGCCGAGTGCGGTCCGTCGCTGCGCCGCAGCGCCGATTCGTTGCTCGCGTTGGTCGACCAGATCATGCCCGAGGTCGAGACGCACGGCTTTGCGGCAGTGGCGCGGCGCCTCTCGGTTCTGCGGATCACGCTCACCGCCTCACCGGCGGCGGCGTGATTCGCGATCGCGTGATTCGCGATACGGAATCGACGACGATCGGCCGATACTCAGAACAGCAAATCGCATCCACTCAGGAGCTCATTGTGAAGCGCAGCGCGGTTGCTCCAGGCGGAGCAAGACGATGACAGCCCCGTCGGTCCAGCGGAATCCCGCCGGTGCCGAGGCGGGTCTCGAGTTCTCGGCGATCATCGCCGAGAGCGCGGGGATGCGCCAGGCGCTGCACATGGCGCGCCGCGTCGCGACGACGCCGCTGCGCTCGATGCTGCTCGCGGGCGAGGCGGGAACGGGCAAGGAGCTCGTCGCGCGCTGCATCCACAACGCGGGGCTGCACGCGAACGCGCCGTTCGTGTCGATCAACTGCGCGTCGATTCCGGCGCCGTTGCTCGAGGTCGAGCTGTTCGGCTCGATGCCGTCGCGTAGCGAGGCCGGGGCGAGCCGCAAGCTCGGCGCGCTCGAGCTCGCGGGACGCGGCACCGTCTTCCTCGATGAGATCGGCGAGATGCCGGTCGCGCTGCAGGACCGTCTGTTCCGCACGCTCGAGGAGTACAGCATCTCGCGCTTCGGCGGCGGTGAGAGTGTCGTCCACTGCCGCGTGATCGCGGCGAGCAAGACGCGGCTCGAGGAGCGCGTCGCGATCGGCGCCTTTCGCGAAGATTTGTTCGCGCGCCTCGTCGTGCTGCGCATCGAGCTGCCGCCCCTTCGCGACCGCGACGACGACGTACGCCTGATCGCCGAGCACATGCTCGCGGAGGCCGCACGCATTCAGGGCGCTCCGCGGCGCCAGCTCGGGCTCGACGCGGTGGCCGTCCTGCGCACGCATCGTTGGCCGGGGAATGTGCGGGAGCTCAAGCACGTGATCGAGCGCGCGATGGTCGTCTGCGACGGACCTCTGATCGGCGCCGAGCACCTGGTGATCAACCATCGCCGCGCCGGCGGCGCGCGCGGTGCCACGACCTTCGGCGAGATTCGCATCCCCGCCGACGGCAAGCGGCTGCGCGACATCGAGAAGGAAGCGCTCGAGCTGACGCTGCAGCTCACGAACTACAACCAGAGCGCGGCGGCGCGGATCCTCTGCATCTCGCGCCCGACGCTCGCGAGGAAGTTGCGGGCGTATGGGCTGGCGAAAGATGGTGCTTGATCGGCGCGTGACGATGAAGGAAGGGGCCTGACGGCCCCTTTTTTTATTTGAACCCTCGGCAGTTCGCGGGGCACGCAGCGCCCGATCTCCTAACGTCCTCCCTTCGGCTGCTGCTGCGACAGACAGTGCAGCGTGCCGAGCCCCCAGACGAGATCGACGGCGTGGATGCCGACGACCTTCCGGTCCGGAAAGAGATCGGCGAGGATGTTCAGCGCCACGCGATCGTTCGGATCGTTGAACGTCGGTACGATCACGACGCCGTTGGCGATGTAGAAGTTCGCGTAGCTCGCCGGCAGCCGCATGCCGTCCATCTCGACGGCGCGCGGATACGGCAGCTTCACGACGCGCAGCGCGCCGTCGGCGCCGCCGGCGAGCTGCAGACGATCCCAGTTGTCGAGCGAGCGGCGATGGTTCTCGTCGTCCGCCGGATCCTCCTCGAACGCGAGCACGATCGTGCCCGGCGCCGTGAAGCGCGCGATGTCGTCGATGTGGCCGTGGGTATCGTCGCCGACGCATCCCTCGCCGAGCCAGATCGTCTCGCGAATGCCGAGCGCGTCGCGGAAGACGCGCTCGTAGCCCTCGCGCGTCAGCCCCGGATTGCGCACCTGCACGTCGGAGAGCAGCCACTCCTCGGTCACGAGCATCGTCCCCTGGCCGTCGGTCTCGATGCCGCCGCCCTCGAGGATCACGCGCGCGCCGTCGTCCGGACGCTTCGGCTCGATCCGCGGCAGTCCCGTGATCTTCGCGACGGCTTCGCCGATCTTCTCGTCGAGCGCGTAGTTGTCGTACTTCGCCCAGGCGTTGAAGCCCCAGTTCACGAGCACGACGTTGCCGTCTTCGTTCAACACGCCCGTCGGACCGGAGTCGCGCAGCCAGACGCGATCGTTCGGCACCACGTGCAGCCGATAGTTCTCCTGTACGTGATGCGCCTCGAGCACCTTGCGCGCGTCTTCCTTCACCCGCTCGTCGTGACAGAGAATCTCGACGCGCTCGTGCGGCGCCAGCACGCGCACGATCTCGCCGTACACCCACGGAATCGGCGCGAGCTTGCCTGGCCAATCCGGCTCATGATGCGGCCAGCCGATCCACGTCGCTTCGTGCGGCTCCCACTCGGCGGGAAAGCGATACGACATCGCGTTACGCGCCCAGGTAGCGGCTGAGGATCGGCGCGTAGGCGTCGATGCGGCGGTCGCGGAGGAACGGCCAGTTGCGGCGCGTGTCCTCGATCACCTTCGGATCGCACTTCGCGATGAGAATCTCGGTGTTCGTGTTCGGCGCATCGGCGAGCAGGCGCCCGAATGGATCGGCGATGAACGAGTGCCCGAAGAACTCGATCCCGTCCGTCCCCGGCTCATCCTCGTGGCCGACGCGGTTCGGCGACGCGACGAAGACGCCGTTGGCGATCGCATGCGCCCGCTGCATCGTGCGCCACGCTTCGACCTGCGCCTCGCCGAACGACGCCTTCTCCGACGGGTGCCAGCCGATCGCCGTCGGATAGAAGAGGATGTCCGCGCCGAGCAGCGCCGTGATGCGCGCGGCTTCCGGATACCACTGATCCCAGCAGATCAACACACCGATGTTTGCGTAGCGCGTCTTCCACACGCGAAAGCCGCTCGCCTGCTTCGCGACGTTGCCGATCGCGTCGATGCGATCGTCGGTCGCCGCGTCGCCGGGGACGAAGTAGTACTTCTCATTGAAGAGCGGATCGTCGGGGATGTGCATCTTGCGATACACGCCGAGCAGCGAGCCGTCGGCGTCGATGATCGCCGCCGAGTTGCGGTAGACGCCGCGCGCCTGCTTCTCGAAGATCGGCACGATGAGCACGATCTCGAGCTCCTTCGCGAGCGCCTGCATGCGATCGGTCGTCGGGCCGGGGATCGGCTCGGCGAGATCGAAGCGTTCGCACTTCTGCGACTTGCAGAAGTACGGCGCGTTGAAGAGCTCCTTGAGGCAGACGATCTGTGCGCCGCGCTTGGCGGCCTCACGGATGCGCGCGACCGACGCCTCGACGGTGGCCGCCGCGTCGTCGCTCGCGGAATCCTGAATGATTCCGACGGTAAAAGGGGCGTGTGTCATGGGGCGAAAGATAAAACCCCCGTGACGTGCTATGCGCCGATCAGTCCGACGACGAGGTCGTTGACGTTCGTGCCCGTTTCGCGTCGCGGGATGAGCGCACCGGCGGCGCGCAGCGCGGCGTTCGACTGATGCGCCGCGAGCATCTGCGCGGCGTCGCCCTGGTCGGCGATCGCGCGCCACGTCGTGTGATCGACGATCGCGCCGGCCGCGTCGGTGGCGCCGTCTCGGCCGTCTGTCCCCGCGGCGAGGATCGTGATGCCGGCGCCGTTCTCGCCGGCGGCGTCGAGCGCGCGTGCGGCCGAGAGCGCCAGCTCCTGACAGCGGCCGCCGCCGGTGAGGCTCGCGCCGGTGGTCGCGACCGTCGCCTCGCCTCCCCACACGAAGCAGCGTCCGTTCACGCCCCACGCACGCGCGTCGATGAGATGGCGCGCGATCGACTCGCCCGCCTTCGCCGCATCGCCGCTGAGGCGCTGTCCGCTCGCGTCCGCGGGAAAGCCGGCCGATGCCGCGGCGCTCGCGGCGGCCTCGACGGCCACGCGATTGCTGCCGATCACGCGCGCCGTCACGTGCGCGAACGCCGGATGATTCTTCGTCGGCGTGTCGGGGATCGTTCCGCGTCCGACCGACGTGAGATAATCGCGATGCGTCTGCGGAATGCGCGTCAGCAGATTCGCACGTTGGAGGATCTTGTTGACGTCCTCGACGTTCGACGGATCGGGCGAGCAGGGACCGGAGCCGATGACGCCGATGTCGTCGCCGGCGACGTCGGAGATCGCGAGACAGTGTGTCGCCGACGGCGCGAGCGCGAGGGCGAGACGCCCGGCGCCCCAGCGCGAGAAGCGCTTCCGCACCGTGTTCATCGACGCGATGTCGAGCCCCGAGCCGAGCAGCAGCTCGTAGAGCGCCGTGAGATCGCCTTCGTTCATCCCCCGCAACGGCGCGCCGATGAGACTCGACGCGCCGCCCGAGATGAGGACGATCGCCGAGTCGGTGCCGCGGCGTCCCGTCGTCACGTCGGCGATCTTCGCCGCCGCCGCGAACGAGTTGCGGCCGGGGATCGGATGGTCGCCGCGCACCGACGCGATCGTCGGATAGGGCGACGCGCACCCGTCAGCGGTAACGACGACGCCGCCGACGATCGAATGGAGCGACCGGAGAAGCGAGGTGACCGCCGCGGCGGCCATCGGCTGGGCCGCCTTGCCGAACGCAAAGAGCCAGACGCGCTGCGTCCGGTCGATGCGTAGCGCGTC
>CBHWBX010000294.1:0-6108 GCA_966111935.1 uncultured Gemmatimonadaceae bacterium | reverse complement strand
TGCGACGGCAGATCCTTGAGCGGCTGCGAGAACTCGTAGTAGTCCTGGACCTTCGAGACTTCGTTCGCCTTGCCGGTCACGACGCGCGACTTCGCGACGCCGTCGTTGCGCGTCACGTCGCGGACGCGGCCGCGCAGCTCGGCGTCGTCGGCGAGACGCTCGGCGAGGATGTCGCGCGCGCCGGCGAGCGCGGCGTCGACGTCGGCGACTTCCTTGGCGGCATCGACGTAGCCGGCGGCGGCGGCGGCGAGATCGGCGGCGCTCGTGGCACCGGCCCAGAGCAGCTCGGCGAGCGGCTCGAGGCCGCGCTCGCGGGCGATCATCGCGCGCGTGCGGCGCTTCGGCTTGTACGGGAGATAGAGATCCTCGAGCGCCTGCTTGGTGTCGGCAGCGTTGATGCGCGCCTTCAGCGCGTCATCGAGCTTGCCCTGTTCTTCGATGCTCTTGAGGATCGCGACGCGACGCTCGGCGAGCTCGCGCAGGTACTGCGCGCGGTCACGCACGTCGCGCAGCTGAACTTCATCGAGCCCGCCGGTGGCTTCCTTGCGGTAGCGGGCAATGAACGGGAGGGTGTTGCCTTCGTCGAAGAGGGCGAGCGCTCCGGCGACGCTCTGGGGCGCGAGGGTGAGCTCGCGGGCGATCGTGGCGGCGAGCGAAAGCTCGCGGGCGGGGCTGGGCTGCGGCTGCGACATCTCTGCTGCGGCGGGGGGTGAAACGGGACGGAATTTCTTTGGGGTGAGAAGGATAGCGAAGCGGCGGGGGAAGTGACATCTTGCGTGTCGCACAACTATGCGTATCCGAATTCTCTGCGCTGCCATCGGCGCGCTTGCCATCGCCGCCTGCGGGAAGGACTCGACGACGGAATCATCGTCCCCGTCGGGCGGCGGCACGACCCCGATCGTTTACACCCTCGCTCTCGATTCCGGAATCGTGGATTCGGTCCCGGCGACCGTCGGCACCGCGGTCCCGGTGCGCGTGAAGCTGACGAAGGCGGGCGTGGCCGTCCCGAACTCGATCGTGACGTGGACGGTCGCCGCCGGCAACGGCACGGTCTCGTCGGCTACGTCGACGACCGGCAGCAACGGCGTCGCGGCAGTGACGTGGACCCTTGCCGACACCTCGCGCATCAACACGATGTCGATCACGTCGCAGGACGCGTCGCTCACGTATCACGCGACCGGCGTCGCCGGCCCCGCGACGACGCTCGCGAAGGTCGGCCCGGACTCGTCGACGGTCGTCGCCGGTGCGTCGCTGATCCTCACCGCTCGCGTCACCGACGCGAAGGGCAATCCGTCGGTCGGCTCGTCCGTGAATTGGACGACGTCCGGCGGCACGCTCACGACGTCGACCACGACGACCGGCTCCGGCGGCAACGCCCAGACGGTCCTCACGGCGACGGCCCGCGGCCGCTACACGATCACCGCGACATTGCCGGGCAAGGCGTCGGTGACGTTCGTCGTTGGAGTCATCTAGGCCTGATTTTGTCGCCTCGCTGTTATTCCCCCATCAACAGTGATGCGTACTTCAGAAAGACCGAAAACGCACTGACGGTACTGACGATGAAGCCGGCACGGCCGTCGCGCCAGCCGCTCATCACCAGATAGTCGCGCAGGAAGCGCCACGCGGGGCGGAACAGGATATCGGACAGCGACGCGCTGCGGCCGCGTGCGCGCATGTCCTGGGCGGCCCACGACGAGTACTGCGCGATCTTCGTCACCTGATGGCCGAGATCGCGATACGGGTGGTGAATCAGCGCGCCGTCGAGCGCGCCGACGTCGCCCAGCGACTCGATGTTCTCGTGGACGCGATTCGCCGAGAAGCGCGCGTCGCGCGAGAAGACGCGGACCTTCCAGTCGCGGCCCCACGGACCGTGACGCAGCTCACGTCCGAGATGCCAGTTGCGCGAGCGAATGCGAAACGCATGATGCGCCGGCGTCCGCCCCGCACACAACGACTCGAGCGACGCGCGAAGCTCCGGCGTCGCCTGCTCGTCGGCGTCGAGCGCGAGAATCCATTCGTTTCGCGCCGCGGCGATGCCGGCGTTGCGCTGTGCGCCGATCGTCACGCCCGGCTCGGTGATCACCCGCGCGCCGAGCCGCCGCGCAACGAGCACCGTGTCGTCCGTCGAGCCGCCGTCGATGACGATCGCCTCGTCCGCCCAGGCGACGCTCGCCAGCGCCGTCGGGAGCCGCGGCGCTTCGTTGAGCGTCGGGATCACGACGGTGACGGGAACCCGTGTCGCCGGTGTGGATTCGAGGAGGGCGATCGCCATTCGGTCGGTGTGGTTGTATGAGAATACGAATCAGACACGCCGCTCGTTGGGTTCCCTGATGTGTGACGGTGCTTGCCATCAAGGTTTGGCCGCAAGGGTCCACAATTGTATGGGACGCTCATATACTCATATATCGCTTCACCGCTCGCGTCCCCCGCCCCGGCCACCCATGCGCGCAATCTTCCTCACCCTGCCGATCTTCGCCGTGACCCTCGTTGCACCTCTCTCGGCACAAACGCCATCTGCGGCGAACCCCGACCCGAACCTTGCGCGCGCGCAGCGCGTGCTTCGCGCGTCGCCGGTGATGGATGGGCACAACGATCTGCCGTGGCGCATCCGCGAAGACACCATCGCGCCGCACGACGTCGACGCGTACGATCTGCGTAAGCACACGCCGGGGCACACTGATCTGGCGCGCCTCGCCGCGGGACATGTCGGCGCGCAGTTCTGGTCGATCTACATTCCGGGCGAGACGGGCGACGCCGCGTACAAGTCGAACGGCGCGGTGTCGAGCAAGCCGGGGTACGCGCGCGTGCAGCTCGAGCAGATCGACATCGCGCGCCGCGTGATCGACAAGTATCCGGAGCTCGCGTGGGCGCCTTCCGCCGATGAGGTCACGACGGCGATGCGCCGCGGGAAGATCGCCTCGCTGCTCGGGCTCGAGGGCGGGCACGCGATCGAGAACTCGCTCGCGCTGCTGCGGGAGTACTACGCGCGCGGCGCCCGCTACATGACGCTCACGCACAACGTGACGCTCGATTGGGCCGACGCGGCGCTCGATACGGCGAAGCACGGCGGTCTCACGCCGTTCGGACGCGAGGTCGTGCGCGAGATGAACCGGCTCGGCATGCTCGTCGATCTGTCGCACGTCTCCCCAGGGACGATGAGCGCCGCGCTCGACGTCACCGAAGCGCCGGTGATCTTCTCACATTCGGCGGCGCGCGCGCTGGTCGATCATCCGCGCAATGTCCCCGACTCGATCCTCGCGCGCGTGCCGAAGAACGGCGGCGTCGTGATGGTGCCGTTCGTGACCGCGTTCACGTCGAAGGCCGTGTGGGCGGATGATCAGGCGCTCGAAGCGGCGACCGCCGCCGCGAAGCGCCGCCATCCGAACGACGACGCCGCGGTGCGCGCCGAAATCACACAATGGCGCGCCGGGCACCCGCGGCCGAAGGCGACGATCACCGACGTCGCCGACGCGATCGATCACGTGCGAAAGGTCGCGGGTGTCGATCACGTCGGCATCGGCAGCGACTTCGACGGCATCACCGAGACGGTCGTCGGCCTCGAGGATGTCTCGAAGTACCCGTCGCTTTTCGCCGAGCTCGCTCGCCGCGGCTGGACCGACGCCGATCTCGCGAAGCTTGCCAACGGCAACGTCCGCCGCGTGTTGAAGCAGGCCGAGCAGGTGGCGGCGCGTCTCCAGAAAACGCGTCGCCCGTCGAACGCGACGATCGAGCAGATGGACCGCCGCGCTCAACCGTAAGACAAACACGCGAAGAATAGGGCCGAAGGCCGCGAAGGAAAAACCGAAACCCGCGAAGTGGCTTCCAAGCCGCTTCGCGGGTTTCGGCTTTTCGTTCGCGCGTTTGCAGTTGATCCGGCACATCGTCTGCGAACCGGTCAGGCTCCAGATTCGGCAGGAGTTCCGGTGGAAGTCACCAACACGAACGATGTTCGCGAGCCGGGCATGGCGCCTCGGCGCTCGCGGGCCGACGAGCGCGGCGGCGCGCAGGGTGGCGGTGCGCCGCGCGATGGCGCGGAGAATCTCGCGAACGCGCTCGGATGGTTCAGCGTCGGCCTGGGCCTCGCGCAGATCGTCGCGCCGGGCAGCGTCGCGCGCATGATCGGCGCCGAACCCGACGAGCGCACGACACGACTGATGCGCGCGTTCGGCCTGCGCGAGCTCTCATCCGGCATCGGCATTCTCTCGAATCGCCGGCCGGAGAACTGGGTGCGCGCGCGCGTCGCCGGCGATGTGATGGATCTCGCGATGCTCGGCAAGACGCTCGTATCGACGGAAGACAAGGGAAAGACGATCGCTGCGACCGTCGCCGTGCTCGGCGTGACGGCGCTCGACATGCTCGCGGCGGAACGACTCGGCAGGAACACCCAATCCCGGAGTGACGTGATGGAAGGCGGGGCGGAAGATGTGAAGCACGTGCGGCGGGCGATCACGATTCGTCGATCGCCCGAAGAGGTCGCTGCGTTCTGGCGCGACATGGGCGGCGACGAGGATGCGCTCGACGAGTCGGTGCGCTTCGTTCCGGCGCCGGGCGGGCGCGGCACCGAGGTGCATATCGATCGGACGTACAAAAGCCCGGGCCGCATCGCAAAGGTGATCGCGACGTTCAAGCACGACTCCCCGGCGCAGCACGAGTTCGACGAGCTGTTCGCGCTCAAGCAGATCCTCGAGACCGGCGACATCGTCGTGTCCGACGCCTGGCTGAACGGTCCGGGCAAGATGCATCCGGCTCAACCCGACGCCTGAGGAGATCACGCGATGAAAGCCAACGTCTGGATGGGGAAGCAGAAGGTCGAGGTCGTCGACGTTCCCGATCCGAAGATCCTGAGCAACCGCGACGCGATCGTGAAGATCTCGTCGACCGCCATCTGCGGCTCCGACCTCCATCTCTACAACGGCTTCATGCCGACGATGGAGAAGGGCGACATCCTCGGTCACGAGTTCATGGGCGAGGTCGTCGAGGTCGGCTCGGGCGTCTCGAACCTGAAGGTCGGCGACCGCGTCGTCGTCCCCTTCCCGATCGCCTGCGGGGCCTGCAACGCCTGCAAGGCGGAGCTCTACTCGGCATGTGAGAACTCTAATCCGAATGCCTGGCTCGCCGAGAAGATGCTCGGCCACCATGCCGCCGGCGTATTCGGCTACTCGCATCTGACCGGCGGCTTCGCCGGCGGCCAGGCGGAGTACGCGCGCGTCCCGTTCGCCGACGTCGGCCCGCTCAAGGTGCCGTCACACCTGACCGACGAGCAGGTGCTCTTCCTGTCGGACATCCTGCCGACGGCGTACATGGGCGCCGAGAACTGCGACATCAAACAGGGCGACGTCATCGCGATCTGGGGCGCGGGTCCGGTCGGCGCGCTGTGCGCGGCGAGCGCGTTCCTGCTCGGCGCCGAGCGCGTGATCGTCATCGACCGATTCAAGTACCGGCTCGACCTCGTGCAGCAGCACACCGGCTGCGACGTCATCAACTACGAAGAGCAGGACGTCCACGAGACGCTCAACGAGATGACCGGCGGCCGCGGGCCGGACGGCTGCGTCGATTGCGTCGGCATGGAAGCGCACTCCGCGAACCACTTGCTCTACGCGATGGACCGCGGCAAGCAGATGGCGAAGATGCAGTTCGACCGCCCGCTCGCCGTGCGCGAAGCGATCCTCGCGTGCAAGAACGGCGGAACGGTGTCGATCATGGGCGTCTACGCCGGCTTCGTCGACGCGTTCCCGCTCGGCCAGCTCATGAACCGGTCGCTCACGATCAAGACCGGCCAGTGCCACGTGCATCGCTACATGCAGCCGCTGCTCGAGCACATCGAGGCGGGCCGCATCGATCCGACGTTCATCATCACGCACCGGATGAAGCTCGAGGACGCGCCGAAGGGGTACGATACCTTCAATCACAAGCACGACCACTGCGAGAAGATCGTCTTGAAGGCGTCGTAAGGGTAGATCGTCATCCTGAGCGCAGCGAAGGACCCCTTTCCGAGCCGAGAGGGGTCCTTCGTTCTTTCGAACAACCGGGTTGCGGGTCGAGGTTCGCGGGTCGCGGGAAGGTGTGCGACCAACTGATCGGGTCGCGGGTCGCGGGTTGCGGGTCGCG
>CBHWBX010000293.1:0-6125 GCA_966111935.1 uncultured Gemmatimonadaceae bacterium | reverse complement strand
TAACGCGGCGCCTGTTAGCTTCCCGCCTTCGATGACGGACGAGCGATCGTCGCCACCATAGTGAGCCTTGATGAGCTCGTCACGGACTTCATAGCTCGAGTTAAAGTCGGTCTGATCGCTCGCGGCGAGCGCCTTCTCGACGGCCTCCTTGGCGGTCGTATTGATTCTTTCTTCCAGCGTCTTCTTCGCAGCGGCGCGTTGCTCGTCGGTCACCGGTCCATAGATGCCAAGCTCGATGAGTTGTACGTGGCCACTGATGGCGTTCAAGGGGGTGCGGAGCTCGTGACTCATCGTCGCGAGGAATTCCGACTTCGCCTTGCTTGCCGCGGCCGCCTCGTCGCGGGCTTTTTCCAGATCGACGTTCATGCGTTGCAACTGTTCGGCCTGATAGGCCAACTCCTCCGTCTGTACTTCCATCTCCACGGCTTGATCCTGCAGCTGGAGATTGGTTTCCGCGACGACACGGCGGGATTCTTCAGCGGTGGCAAGGGCTCGCTGTAGCTGCACCCGCGCCTCGTCGAACGCCGCCGCGAGCCGCTCGGCGTGCGCCGCGGATTGTCTCGCCACGCGTTCGCGCGCCGTCGCGTGCTCGATCGCGCGCTCACCCCGGAGCACGGAGCCGAGCAGGGGAAGCAGGCGCAGGAGCTCGTCCATTTCGGGCGGGCGCGTCGCGATTCCGATGATCGCGACGATCAAGTCGTCGGACGGGGCGATCGCATACACGGGACGCGGCGTATCAGTGCGCGCCACGCACAGGCTGTCGGCCGATGCTTCCCGGGATGCGATGCACTCGTCGGCCAACCGTCTCCATCGCCGGGCATCACTCAGCGTTTGCGGGAATCCGGGAGCGGGCAGGAACGCGCCCACCTCCGCATCGCGCAACAGCACCAGCAAATCATCGCCGCCGAGCGCGTGTGCGAGGCGCGCCGCCTCAAGCCGCCGGTCACCGGTCCTCGTTGCAAGTGCGGTGATCAGCTCGAGTAGCCCCGTCACGATGCGCTAAGCCGGCAGGACACACACCACCGCGGTGCAGTTGTGAAATCCACTGAACTGTCCCTCGGCGCGCACGATCTGACCGTACGAATTGAAACCGGCGAACGGCGCACCACCCAGCTCCGCAGCAACGGCGTCGAGCTCCTGGTCGAACGACTGCCCGAGCCGCAGCCGCGTCGCGACGCAGTCGAAGAACAACGCAGCCTTCGGCCGGTGACCTTCCGCGGTGATTTGCTGCACTGCATCGCGCGTTGCCCGCGCCGCGGCGTCGGCGGCCGAAGCGCCGGCCGTCGACATGATATGGGTCGTCGCGCCCGCGGGGATTTCCGCCGCGCACACGATGCCGCCGCCGCCATCGACGCCCAGTGGCACACGCAGCTTATGCCCGGATGCGGTCTCGACGCCGACAATGTTGTGAAGGAAGAACGGCATCGGGTCGGCTTGGTCGAACTGCTGCGCCGTGGACTCGGCGTGATCCTCGAATGCCTGGATCGCCGGCGCGGCATTCAGACTCACGACGTGCGCCGCATCCGCCTCGGTGACACGAAGGGGCGCGCTCGCGGGCGTCCAGCCGTGTCGGGCCCCGATGCCAATCGGCTTCTTCGAAACAATCTCGAGCGCGACCGCCGCGTCCTGAAACACCTCGGTTCCGCAGAACACGAAGGTCTTTTGAAATCGGGCATCATCGCCGGCTCCGCCGCCGAAGAACCGGTAGGAGCCGGCCGTTTCCACCGTGAGCGCATTGACGAATTCCTCGGCGTGGCCGGCGAGGGCGTCGACGAGCACCAACGCGGCTCGATGTGGGAGCCCGGCGTGGCGGTTCGCCTGAAAGCGCGCGGCGACGTCGTGCGCCGCGCGGGCGTAATCCCGGGTTAAGCCGGTTCCGACGGAAGCGGTGAACCGCATATCGGACGCGCGAATCGCTGTGGCGTTCGTGAGCCCGACGCCGGATTGATCGTTCGTGAACTCACCGGCTGACGAACACCCAACGATGGTGGTCGTGTCGGTCGATTCGGCGAGCGCCGAGAGCAGCGCTCGAAAGTCGTTACCGGGCGCAGCGAACACGATGATGGCTTCGGGTGCACCGGACAGCTGCTCGCGAACCTGACGGCCGAGGCTCAAGCCGGCCGCGCGATCGCGTTCGGCGGTCTGGAGAATGGCGACTTCAGTCATCTCGTTCAGAGGCGAAGAGGAATCACAGGCGGGCACGGCCGGCGCGGCCGTTGGATCGGATTCTGGCCCGGGCTTAGCCTGCAAGGATCGGTCCGTCTAAACCCCAAACGTTTATGCGCCGGGGCGATCACCCAGCCGACGACGGGCAGGCCGCCGCCGGCGTAGCGTGGAAGGCATCGCAAGACGGGGGGCGGGCCGTTCGGCCTGCCCCCCGTTTGCTATGGAGCTCTCGGCCTCGGCGTTACTTGACCTGGATGCGCTTCGTTTTGCGCTCCTCTGTCCTGGGCGCCGGCAGCGTCACTTCGAGCACGCCGTCCTTGAATGACGCATCGCACTTCTCGGCGTTCACGCCTTCCGGCAGCGGAATGGCGCGATAGAACTGGCCGTAGCTTCGCTCCGAGCGGTAGTAGCCGCCGCGATTCTCCTCGTGCTCTTCCTTTCGCTCTCCGGAGATCGTCAACATGTCGTTCTCGATCTCGACATGCACATCGTCCTTCTCGACGCCGGGAATATCGGCACGGATGACGAGATTGTCCCCGCGGCGGAAGGCTTCGACCTGCGGCGTCCACACGGTGTTCAACGCCTGTGAGCCGCGCTCCGACCAGAGATCATCATCGAGTAGTGAGCCGAGCGATCCAAGGCGCGGCGCAACGCCAAGCCCGGTCCGGCCGAAACCAAACTGCTCGAACAACCGATCCATGTCGTCCGCCATCCGCTGCATCACCGCGAAGGGACTGTGCGCGATACCGCGGTGCCGCGCGAGCGCCGTGCGGCTTCGATCGCCGTCGCGGCCGGCGTCACGGCCGCTCTGCAGAGGGCGCTCGCGATCGGCCTGCGCGGTGAGGGCGGCATTCTCGGCCTTGCCGGTCTGACTTCCGGCGCCGGCCGCCGAGGTGTTCCCGGTCGTTCCGGCGTGCTCGGCCGTGTTGTGCGACGTGCCCTGCTTGTTGTGCTGCGTGTTCTGTTCCCTATTCATGTTGCTCGCCATAACAAACGCTCTCCTGAGATGCTGTTCGTTGATTCTGGTGTTGCCGTCTGGAATGGCGACGAAAAAAACCGCAACGCGTGTGCCTCTGTGCAATCGCAAGATCGAGCAGATCCGGTCGCGAACCCTCGTGCTACCCAGCTGCTTCGTGTGTGACGTTTCCGACCCCCAAGTGCGTGCTCACGGACTATAGAATATGCGAGATCTCACATCGTACTTCGTGAGGCTGGTCGCAATCGCCATGGCGGCCGGGCTATTCGTCCCAGCGCGTGTCAGCGCGCAGAGTGCGAACGGCGCTCCCTGGCCGGGGCCGCTTCGCGTCGGGCGTATCCTTGGCGTCTTCGACGAGAGCGGGCGGCCGCTCGAAGGCGCCGAGATACTCGATCGAATCGGCGGCGGCAGTCTGCGCACGACACGGTCGGGGCTTGTCGGCATGGCAAACGCGCGCCACGCGACGGCGCTCGAAGGGGTCACGATCACCGCGACGAAGACCGCGCAACTGCCATTTTACTTGAAAGACTTCGGGGAACGGTTGGAAAGCGCAAAAGGGACCGGCGCCAAGGCCTTCACACCCGAGGAGTTCCGCAAGAAGGATGGTAGGCACCTATACGACGTGTTGCGTGAGAAGCACGTCGGCGATCGAACTGCGCGCTGCGGTCGCATCCTGAGTCCCTGATTCCAAACGTGAGCTATGCTGGGCCGCCGTGCCATAGAGTAGCGCAAAGACCCGATGTCTGGTGACATCGGGTCGTGCACTCACGCTCAGTGCGTACTACGCGTCGTTTTTGATGCGGATGATCCGCTGCCCCGGCTTCGACGTCGCTCAGGCGGCATTTTGTACCGGCACTAATGCGAGGGGTGTGCCACGGTTGGGTTTTGCTCCAGGGACGGTCTTAGGCAATTCCCTAATCGGGTGATACCATTCCGGTGCACAGGGAGGTTGGTTCGCTCGGATGGAGTTACGCCAGCTCGCTCACTTTATCGCTGTTGCGGAAGACGGTAGCTTCACCGGCGCGGCACGGCGGAGCAATATCGTGCAATCCGGAATCTCCGCATCGATCGCCGCGCTCGAGCGCGAGATCGGTGTCACGCTGTTTCGGCGCACCAAGCATCGCGTCGAGCTCACGGGGGCTGGACGCGCGCTCCTCGTTGAAGCGCGGCGTGCGCTGGCGGCGGCTGCCGCCGGGCGTGCAGCCGCGCGTGCCGCCGATACCACCATCACCGGCGAATTGAGAATCGGGGCCGCGCGCGCAACGCCGAAGCGGGTGCAGCTCCCGCGGCTCATTCGAGAGTTAAAGACCACGAACCCGGGCGTAGATCTTTACGTGCGGGAGCGGAGGCGCGTCGACTGTTCAGACCTCCGGTCCGGTGAGCTGGACCTGGTGATCGGTCCATCGCCGAACGTGTCAGGCGTGACATCGATACTGCTCGAGTCATCGCCGATGATGCTTGCCGTGCCGGACTCGCACCCGCTCGCGTCTCGCCCGTCGGTGCGGCTCTCTGACGCCGCCGATGAACAGTTCATCGACCTGCCGAAGAGCTGGGTTACTCATCGCCTCGCCCAGCGCGCCCTGAGTGACGCAGGGATCGAGCGAAGGCGCATCGTCGAGGTCAGCAGCGTCGATTTCGTGCTGCTGCTCATCGCCGATGGGATCGGCATCTCCCTGCTGCCGGAGATCGTTGCCGATTACGCGCATGGGGTGAGGTTCGTACCGCTCTCGACCCCCGTCGGTGCGTGGGAGTGCTTCGTCTCATTCCTCGGCGACGAGCCCGCCACGCCTGTCGCCAAGGCATTCCTCGATCTACTGCAGATCAACAAGGATGTACGGTGGGGAGCCACCCATCAACCGCATGGCAGGATGTAGGGGCATTCCTCTAGATTGGTGACCGGATCAGACGGAACGGCATGTCGGTCATGCCTCCGCCCCGAAAGCGAGCACCAGTGGTGCGCCGCCGACGAATTGAGAAACGGTCACGCCGATGAAGCGACCCGCGAAGAGTCCCAGGGCAAAGACGCCCCACGACCTCGATAATCTGATCCGCAGTCTCGACGTGAAGTTCGTCAGCCTGGCCGAGTGCCTGGTGACCAGCGGATACCGCCTCGACATGGGAAGCACGCCGAACGTCGGGATTCACTACAACCTGCTGGGAAGCGGAAAGATGGCGGTCAGCGGCGGCTCCTCGGTCGAGCTGTCGCCACACACCCTGGTGGTTGTTCCCCCGAATCACACATTCCATATCGAAGTTCGGGGAGAATCAGAGCCCGATCGTTCGATTCGACTCGTGGACGGACGGCGCCATTTCGTCGTTCGCGATGGTGTTCGGCGCTTCGTCGCGGGGACGATTGCGCATCCGTCTCTGATCATGATCTGCGGCTTTTTCACCGCGTCGTTCAGCGAGAACCTCGAGCTGTTCGCGAGCCTGCGGGCGCCGATCGTCGAGCAGTTCGACGCCGGCGATCAGGTCGACGCGCGTCTGAGCGAAGCGCTCGCCGAGCTCACCGCTCAACAGGAGGGAGCGGGAGCGATGAGCGCGGCGCTGCTGAAGCAGGTCATCGTCATGCTGATGCGGCGATCGCTCACCGCCCCGGAGGTCTGGGTGGAGCGGTTCGCGATGCTGAGCGATCTGCAGATTGCGCGGGCATTTTCCGAGATGGTTGCGGATCCCGGTCGCGACCACACGGTCGACAGCCTTGCTGGGGTGGCCTGCCTCAGCCGGTCGGCCTTCATGGCGCGGTTTGCATCGGTGGTCGGCCGCTCGCCGATGGCGGTGCTGCGTGATCTCCGAATGCGACGCGCCGCACAGGTGCTCGAGTTGCAGCCCTTGTCCGTCGGCCAGGTGGCGCACGAGGTGGGCTATGCCAGCCGGAGCAGCTTCGTCCGCGCATTCCGCGAGACGTACGGCGTCGGTCCGACGGAGTATCGTGAGCAACGGAGTGTCAGATAAGTCCGGCGCAGCGCCACGGAGACGATTC
>CBHWBX010000292.1:0-6129 GCA_966111935.1 uncultured Gemmatimonadaceae bacterium | reverse complement strand
TCGCTCGTGCGCGTGCCCGGCATCGGGACGCGCACGGCGAAGACGATCGTCGCGCATCGCCGCTCATCGATCATTCGCGGCGCGCATGATCTCAAGCAGCTCGGCGTCCAGCTCGCACGCGCGGCGGGGTTTCTCTCGATTCGCGGCAAGGCGGTGGCGGACGTTCGGTGGGGTGGTCAGCTCACGCTCTGGGCACCCGAGGAAGAGGCGGGCGCGTATGCGGGCACATACAGCGTGAGCCCGGGGACGTTCCGGTAAGGAAAGTGTCATCCCTCGTCGCTTTGCTCTTCGGGAAGACACGGTGGCGCAGCCGGGGAACAGCTCTTACACTCTGAGCGGAACACTCTCTCCTTCCCCCACATCTTCATATGAAGTCTCTCCTCGCCCTTGCGCTCGTGGCGTCCGCCGCCGCGGCGCAAACGCCGTCGACCTCGCCGGTCGGCGCGAGCTGGATGCGCTATCCGGCGATCTCGCCCGACGGCAAGACGATCGCCTTCACCTTCAAGGGTGACCTCTACAAAGTGCCGGCGACCGGCGGCACCGCGACGCCGCTGACCACGCACACCGCGAACGACTTCATGCCGGTGTGGAGTCACGACGGCAAGCGCATCGCCTTCGCATCGGACCGCTACGGCAACTTCGACGTCTACGTGATCTCCGCCGAAGGCGGCGAGGCGAAGCGCCTCACCTTCCACTCGGCGCCCGAGTACCCCTACACGTTCACCGCCGACGACAAGAACATCATCTTCGGCGCGACGCGTCAGGACGCCGCGTCGAATCGCCAGTTCCCGACCGGCGCGCAGCCGGAGCTCTACGAGGTCGCCGCGAACGGCGGCCGCCCGGTGCAGATCCTCACGACGCCCGCCGAAAACGTCCGCACGAGCAAGGACGGCCGCTATCTCGTCTATGAGGACAAGAAGGGCGGCGAGAATCAGTGGCGGAAGCATCACACGTCGTCGATCGCGCGCGACATCTGGATCTACGACAGCCGCACCGGCCAGCATCGGCAGGTCACGACCTTCGCCGGCGAGGATCGCAATCCGGTCTTCGCAGACAACGACAAGTCGCTCTACTACCTGAGCGAAGAGAGCGGCACGTTCAACGTGCACAAGATGAGCGTCGACGGCGGGAAGTCGCAGCAGCTCACGTCGTTCAAGGGCGTGCCCGTGCGCTTCCTGAGCATGGCCGACAACGGCACGCTCGCCTTCGGCTTCGATGGTCAGATCTACACGATGGCACCGAACGGCAAGCCGGCGAAGGTCGACATCGCCGTGTCGTCGGACAACAAGACGAACGTCGAGCGCATCATGGCCGTGACCAACGGCGCGCAGGGCCTCGTCGTTTCGCCCACGGGCAAGGAAGTCGCGTTCGCGTATCGCGGTGACGTGTTCGTGAACAGCGTCGAGGGTGGCGGCACGAAGCGCATCACGACGACGCCGGAAAATGAGAACGGCATCGAGTTCGCGCCCGACGGCAAGTCGCTCGTCTATGCCTCCGAGCGCGGCGGCAAGTGGGCGATCTACGAGGCGCGCCGCACGCGCGACGCCGAGCCGTACTTCTTCGCGTCGACGGTGATCCGCGAGACGCCGCTCGTCTCGAACGAACACCAGAACACGCATCCCTCATACTCGCCGGACGGCAAGGAGCTCGCCTACCTCGAGGATCGCAATACGTTGAAGATCCTCAACGTCGCGACGAAGCAGACGCGCACGATCCTCACCGACAAGGAGCTGTTCGGCGGCGACCATTTCTTCCAGTGGAGTCCCGACGGCAAGTGGATCCTGTTCGATCTCGATGTCGTGGGCATCGCCCCTGGCGAAGTCGGTCTCGTGAAGGCCGACGGCACGGGCAAGGTGATCAACCTGACCGAGAGCGGGTTCAACGACCAGCGCGGCAAGTGGATCCTCGGCGGCAAGGCGATGATGTGGTTCAGCAATCGCGACGGTCTCAAGGCGGTCGCGCAGGGCGGCGGCGCGCAGCAGGACGTCTACGCGATGTTCTTCGATCGCGAGGCGTGGGAGCGCTTCCGTCTGACGAAGGACGAGTACGCGCTCGTGAAGGAAGCCGACGACAAGACCGCGAAGACGAAGGCCGACTCGGCGAAGGCGAAGGCCGACAGCGCGGCCGCCGAGAAGAAGCCGCTCGTGCTCGACCTCGACGGTCTCGACGCGCGCAAGACGCGCCTCACGATCCATTCGTCGTCGCTCGGCGACGCGCTCGTGAGCAAGGACGGCGAGACGCTCTACTATCTCGCGCGCTTCGAGAAGGGGATGAACCTGTGGTCCACGAACCTGCGGACCAAGGAAACGAAGATGCTGGTCACGCTCAACGCCAATGGCGGCAACATGGCGTGGGACAAGGACCAGAAGTACATCTTCCTGCTCGCCGACGGCCAGATCTCGCGCATCGATCCGGCGACGAGCAAGCGCGACCAGGTCGCGATCAGCGGTGAAGACGCGCTCGACGTCGACGCCGAGCGCGCGGCGATGTTCGATCACGTCTGGCGCCGCACGCGCGATACCTTCTACTCGAAGGGCTATCACGGTATCGACTGGATCGGGCTGCGCCCGGTCTACGCGAAGTACCTGCCGTACATCGGCAACAACTTCGAGTTCGCCGAGATGCTCGCCGAGATGCTCGGTGAGCTGAACATCAGCCACAGCGGCGCGACGTTCAACACCCAGAACGCGAACGACGACGCGACAGCCTCGCTCGGTCTGTTCTACGATCAGACGTACGTCGGCCCGGGGGTGAGGATCGACGAGGTCATCAAGGACGGCCCGCTGGATCGTCACGACGTCTCGATCAAACCCGGCATGCTCATCGAGGCCGTCGACGGCCAGCCGATCACGGCGAACCGCGACATTGCCGAGTTCCTCAACCGAAAGGCCGGGAAGAACGTGCTCCTCACGATCAGCAGCGGCGCGACGAAGACCGACGTCGTCGTGAAGCCGGTGCCGCTCGCCGAAGAGAACCGCCTGCTCTACGCGCGCTGGGTGAAGCGCAACGCCGACGAGGTGGACAAGGCGAGCAACGGACAGCTCGGCTACGTGCACATCCCGGGCATGAACGACGGCGCGTACCGCACGACGTTCGAGGAGATCATGGGGAAGTACGCCACGCGGAAGGGCGTCGTCGTCGACACGCGCTTCAACGGCGGCGGCGACCTCGTGGCCGATCTCGCGATGTTCCTGAGCGGCAAGAAGTTCTTCGACTACACCACCGACACGCGCAGCAACGGCTACGAGCCGAACTTCCGCTGGACGAAGCCGAGCGTGGCGATGGCGAACGAAGCGAACTACAGCGACGGCCACTGCTTCGCCTACGCGTACAAGAATCAGAAGCTCGGTCCGCTCGTCGGCATGCCGACGCCGGGCACGTGCACGTTCGCCGGCTGGGAGTCGCTCCAGGACGGCGTGCGCTGGGGCGTCCCGGGCGTCGGCGTGAAGGACGCGACGACGGGCAAGAATCTCGAGAACTCCAAGACCGAGCCCGACATCAAGGTCAAGAATCAGTACAGCGTCGTGAGCAAGGGGCGCGATCAGCAGCTCGAGGCGGCGATCGCCGCCCTGATGAAGCTCATCCAGCCGCTCCCGTAGCACTACGCTTGCACGCTCCCTCCTTCAACCTCGGGGGAGGGAGCGTGATGTCGGTGATCGACGATTCTGATTTTCTAACAAATCGAACGAAGCAGCTCGCCGCGGTACACGAGCTCGCGAATCTGCGGACGCGGCTCGTGGACCTGCGGTCCGAGCTGCTCAACCGCATGCACGAGCGGCGGCAGATGATCATGCGCGTCGCCGAGCAGGACCTCGTGCGGCAGCGCGAAGCGGGACGGGCGAGCCGGACGGCGGCGGCGCAACGCGCCCGCGCGAGCGACGAGGTTCGCTCCTTCGATCAAAACGTCGCGTCGCTGCGCGAGCGGATTCAACGACTCGAGATCGACGTCGAGCGCACGCGACTCAGCATCGAGATCGCGGTGGGCAGCGCCGTCGAGCGCGGCATCGGTCTCGTCGGACAGCGCGGCGCGGCCTAGGCGCTACGCCCGGGCCGGCGGCCGGCACTCGTAGACGCCGATCGGCCGCGGATCGTCCTCGACGTCGACGGTCCACTTCGAGAACTCGATCCGCCAGCCGTCGCGCTCCATTGCCTCCAGGAAATCGAGGCTCGACGCGCGATAGGGATCGGAGAGGAGGAGCACGCCGTTCGGCGTCAGATTGCGCGCGAAGATCGCGCGCAGGGGCTCGTGCACGGCCTCGGCGTAGAGCACGTCCGCCGCGAGGATGATGTCGTAGCGAGCGTCGTCGTCCCAAGCTTTCCAGTCGCCGCTGCGATACGCGACGTTCGCGATGCCGTTGCGCTCGCCGTTGCGTTTGCAGACCGAGAGCGCGACCTCCTCGCGATCGGTCTGCGTGACGAGGGCGCCAAGCGACGCCGCGACGATGCCCGGAAGTCCGGTCCCCGCGCCCAGCTCGAGCACGCGCGCGCCGCGGAGTGCCGAACCGCGGGATGCCACCTCGTGCGCGAGCGCGACCGCTGACGGCCAGAGCGCGAGCCCATATGGGACGCGCTGGTCGCGCTCGTTCAGGTAGTGGAACTCGTCGTTGTAGGTGAGGACGGCGTCGGTGTGGAGGATCGACCACTCGCGACCACCGATGCGGGAGCGGTACTCGTGGAGGTCGAGATCGCCGACCGAGGTATGGAGAATGTTCGACATTCGGTCTGGTAAAATCCTGGACGCCGCCCAGAAGGGGAAGCTCCTCGTCTGATGAGCGGCAAACGCGCAAAAAAATGACGAAGCCCGCGAACGCTCGTTGATTCGCGGGCTTCGTCTTCTCTTCGCGTATTTCGGCCGTTCGTTCGGGAGTTTTGTTACTTCTTCAGTTCACAGTTGAACATCCAATGCATCCCGAACTTGTCGGTGAGCATCCCAAAGCGGGCGCCCCAGAAGGTATCCTGGAGCGGCATGTTCACGGTCGCGCCCTCGCTCATCGCCTTGAAGATGCGATCGATCTCTTCGACCGAGTCGCAGTCGACGTTGATGTGCACGTTCGTCCCCTTCGCGAAGGGATGGCCGGGCATGGTGTCCGAGGCCATGAGGATCGCCGAGCCGTTCGTCAGGCGCGCGTGCATGATGCGATCTTCGGCGCCCGGCGGGCCGGGCTGGCCGCTGTCGGCGAACGACTGGATCTGGAGGTCGCCGCCGAGCGCCTTCTGATAGAACGTCATCGCTTCGCGCGTCTGGCCATCGAAGTTGAGATACGGTTGGAAGGCTTTCATGCAGCGGCTCCTCGGATTGAGATGGAAATTGGTCGCCCCAAGATAGCTGCCCCGGCCGGCGCGCGCCGAGCGCGATCGGCCGCGAACCTGTAAAGACATGTCGAGTGGTGGTTGCTCGGGTCGCCGGGCCTTTGCATCGTCCGGCACACCCGAACGGAGCCACCATGACCCCCGCTTCCCGAGCCCCGGTTCTCACCCTAGCGCTCGCGATGGCGACGCTTGCCCCCTGCGCCGCGTCGGCACAGGGCGCACAGGAACCGCCCCGCCGCATCGCCGCCTCGAGCTTCGCCACGGTCGAAGTCCACGTGAACGCGCGGCCGATCGGCAATCGCTGGTACGAGGAGGATGCGGCGCTCACCGGACCGGCGCGCATCGCGATCACCTACTCGCAGCCGCACGCGCGCGGCCGCAAGATCGTCGGCGGCCTCATTCCCACCGACACGGTCTGGCGCTTCGGCGCCAACGCCGCGACGACGCTCCACTCCGACGTCGATCTCACGCTCGGCTCCCTCGCCCTGCCGCGCGGCGATTACTCGCTCTTCCTGCTCCACACGGCGGCCGGCGTCTGGCAGCTCATCGTCAACAGCCAGACGGCGCAGTGGGGCACCGATCACAACCCGGCGCGCGACATCGGCCGCGTCACACTCGCGACGAAGGAGATGCGCGACAACGAGGAGACGCTGTCGATCTATCTCGTTCCGAGCTCACCGCGGCCGCAGAGCGGCTACGCCGACCTGAGCGGAGTCCTGCGGGTTCGGTGGGGGACGACGGAGCTGAGTGCGCCGTGGGGGGTGAAACAGTGAAATGAGGAGCGGGGATCGGGGAGCGGGGATCGAGAGTGCATCCTCG